>CAJOMI010000107.1 GCA_905235545.1 uncultured Lachnospiraceae bacterium
GGACTACATTCTCATATGCAAACAAGACTTGGACTTGGAAATTTTCACTTTCTTACTATCCATAACTTGTTCTTGTAAAGGAGACTTACTTCGTATGAAAAAATTAATTACTATATTATCATTTATACTTGTTGTCTTAGGACTTCTGCTTTTTTTGGGAGGTAATAATTTGAGCAAAATCACGTCAAGTGAAATAAAGGAGATTGAAATTACAAATCCAGTCTCTTACTTAACCATCACCAATCAAAAAGAGATTCAGAACTTACTCGAAATTCTACAAGAAGCCGATTTTAAACGGGATTATTTTCACAGTAATCCAGACGGATTTGCTTATTTGATTGATATCCGGTTGGTTTCCGGTAAAACCACACATATCGCCATCCGGTCGGATTCAGCAACCATTGATCAACATTTCTATCAATCGTCTTCTTCCTTATGCGATGAGGTTGATTCTTTTTTTGAATCCATCAAAAAGAAATATCCGGTTAATCCTTCCTGACAGTTTTTTACTACATGACCACTCCACTGGCAAATGCTGGTGGGGTGGCTTTTTTGTGTAACAGTCTTTTAATACCCCCCCTGCTATGCAGGGGGACAATAGCTGCTTTAGCTTACAGTGAAATACCTCCAGTGCTATAATAACTTTGATTGCGCGCCTGGCGCCGGATTTGCGACCGCTTTAGCGGTATTCCTATGCAGATCCGTGCGCATCCTCGCGTAGCGTATATCTCAGACGGGGGTCATCTTCGTCTGAGATATAATGGAATGGACAGGATGATGTGTTGGGATAGCCATGGAAAAGCCTTGATTTTACTGGCTTTTCTGGTTGCGTTATGGTACAATGTACCTGTGTTAAATGTAGAAATCAGGAAACAGAAAGAATCATAAGATTTAAAATAAGACAGCAAAGAGAGAAGATGACAATATGAAATCAGATACATTGTATGAACGATCCAGGGAGCTTATGCCCGGTGGAGTCAACAGTCCGGTCAGGGCTTTCAAAAGTGTCGGTAGGAATCCGTTATTCATTGATCATGCAAAAGGTTCAAAGATATATGATGTAGATGGAAATGAATATATTGACTATGTATGTTCCTGGGGGCCGATGATCCTTGGACATGGAGATGACAGGGTTGTAGGCGCAGTGCAGAAAGCATGTGAGAATGGACTTTCCTTTGGCGCACCGACAGAGAAGGAGGCAATTCTTGCAGAACGGATAAGACAATGTGTTCCTTCTATGGAACGCATTAGATTGGTGAATTCCGGAACCGAAGCAGTCATGAGTGCAATCCGTGTGGCACGGGGATATACAGGAAGAGATAAGATCGTGAAATTTCGCGGTTGTTATCATGGACATTCCGATGGTTTATTGGTAAAAGCAGGGTCGGGTGTACTTACACAGTCGGTACCGGACAGTGCAGGGGTGCCGTTCGATTATACAAAGAATACGCTGGTGGCAGAGTATAATGACAGTGATTCGGTAAGCAAGCTGTTTGAAGAAAATAAGGGGGAGATTGCCTGTGTGATTGTGGAGCCGGTTGCAGCCAATATGGGTGTGGTGCTTCCGGAAGAAGGATTTCTTAAATTTCTCAGGGAAATAACCAGGGATAATAAGGCATTACTTATCTTTGATGAGGTGATCACCGGTTTTCGATTAGCGTTAGGAGGGGCGCAGGAGTATTATGGTATCGTGCCTGATCTGTCTACTTTTGGGAAAATCGTAGGTGGTGGTCTCCCTCTTGCTGTGTATGGTGGACGTAAAGATATAATGCCGGTTGGAACAGTATATCAGGCAGGAACTCTTTCAGGGAATCCGATTGCGACTACGGCAGGAATTGAGACATTAACAATTCTGGCAGAAGAGAAGGAACGTGGTTTATATGAAACACTGGAAGAGAAGGGGAAGTTGCTTGCGGATCATGCAAGAAAGGTTTTTGGAGATTCTGTGTGGGTCAATCAGACAGGGTCGTTGCTTTCCATATTCTTTACATCTAAGCCTGTGCACGACTATGCGTCTGCTGTTGCTTCCGATACGAAAAAATACGCAGAATATTTTAATGCAATGTTGGAGCGTGGAATATACCTTGCACCATCCCAGTTTGAGGCAATGTTTGTGTCAGCAGCGCACAGCGATGATGATCTTAAAGCAACCATTGATGCCATGTCATTAAGTTAAAGTCGCCAATACACAGTTGCCGGACATGGTATATGTTTTACCATGTAGGGCTATTTGCAAACGTCGGTTCTTAATGAGCCGTCCGGGGACGGCGAATTTAGCACTGCTACGTTTGCAACGAAGCGCAAGCGTGCCCGAAATAGTAAAACATATACCATGTCCCGCAACGTCCGGCTTAATTTAATGAAATTGATTCATATGTGTAGCAATGCCATGGAGACATTTGATAAAAGGAGCATACAATGCATATAATTTTAAGCATCGCCGGTTCTGATTCCAGTGGAGGAGCAGGAATCCAGGCGGATTTGAAAACAATCACCTGTTTGGGGGAATATGGAATGACAGCCATCACAGCGCTTACCGCTCAAAATACTTTGGGCGTGGAAAGTGTAGAGGTGGTATCAATTCCGATGATAGAGGCACAGATCGATGCGGTTTTCCGGGACATCCGGCCGGATGCGGTCAAATTGGGCATGATTCCGACACCGGAGGTCATGCTGGCAATCTGTAATAAATTGCAGGCGTATCAGGCAGAGCACATTGTGGTTGATCCGGTTATGGTGGCGACCAGCGGAAGTGCGCTGATGGAAGACCGGACGGTCCGGACACTCAAAGAGAAGCTGATTCCTTTGGCAGATCTCATCACGCCGAATATCAGTGAGGCAGAAGTTCTAAGTGGTATTGACATTAAAGGGAAAGAAGATATGGTTCGGGCTGCCGGGAGAATCGCCCAATATTACGACGGCGCTATTTTGATAAAGGGAGGACATCTGACAGAGACGGCAGATGATCTGCTCTATCAAAAAGGCGAAACAGTATGGTTTTCCGGCGTGCGGTATGCCAATCCCAATACGCACGGAACCGGATGCACCCTGTCCTCGGCGATTGCAACTTATCTGGCAAAGGGATATTCCATGGAAGAGAGTGTACGAAGTGCCAAGGAATATGTATCGTCCGCAATCGCAGCCAATCTGGATATCGGACACGGACGGGGACCACTATGGCATAACTATGGGATAGGATGCACAGATGCGGATTGAGAAAGCAATTCGCGCATCGGGATATATGAGGGAAAAACAGTAGAGGAAGAATATGCGGTACACAAAGAAACAGAGAGCATTAGCCATTATAGAGCGATTGAAAGAAGAATATCCGGACGCGGATTGTACACTGGATTACAATGAGGCGTGGAAACTGTTGGTCAGCGTGCGTTTAGCCGCGCAGTGTACGGATGCCAGAGTCAACATTGTAGTAGAGGGACTCTATGAGAAATTTCCTACGGTAGAGGCACTGGCAAATGCGGATGTAGAGGAGATTGAGCGCATTGTGAAACCCTGCGGCCTGGGGCACAGCAAGGCGAGAGATATCAGCGCCTGTATGAAAATACTGCAGGAACAGTACGGTGGAAAGGTGCCGGATGATTTTGATACGCTGCTCAAACTTCCGGGAGTGGGAAGGAAAAGTGCGAATCTGATCATGGGAGATGTGTTTGGTAAACCGGCCATTGTGACGGATACCCATTGTATCCGGCTTGTGAACCGCATGGGTTTAGTGGATGATATAAAGGAGCCTAAGAAGGTCGAAATGGAACTTTGGAAGATCATACCGCCGGAAGAGGGAAATGATTTCTGCCATCGTCTTGTATATCATGGGCGGGCTGTCTGTACTGCGAGGAGCAAACCGGCTTGTGACCGGTGTTGCCTGAATGAGGTATGTAAGAAAAACATCTAGACAGGAGGAAAAGAATGGACGAGAAACACAACGAAAAAAGACATCATAAAATAAAAAAAATGGAAGCCTTGTTGCAAAGACGCTGGGTTGCTTATTCGATTGCAACATGTTCGGCTGTGGTATTGTATGTACTGTTAATTAATCTGGGTGGAATTCTTCATGAAATCAGGGCATTATATAATGTGATCTCTCCGATTGTCGCCGGAGTTGTGTTTGCCTATTTGATGAATCCGTTGGCCAATCTGTTGGAGAAAAAAGTTTTTTATAAGATAAAACAGGAGAAAACACGACATACATTGGCTGTACTTGTTACGATCATTTGTGTGATCCTTGCGTTTATCCTTTTGCTGATCGCTCTGATTCCGTCTTTGGTGGAAAGTTTTGAGGGAATAATAAGTAACATAGATATCTATACCCATACCATAGAGGACTTTACCGTTCGGTTATCGAAACATGCTTCCAGAATGAATATAGACCTGTCCGGATTTACAGCGTCCTGGGACAAGTTTATCAATGATTTTATGAGTCATCTTTCATCGAACCTGATGACTGTGATCAGTGCTTCTTATAATATCGGTCTGGGCGCACTCAATCTGTTAATCGGATTCGTTTTAGCAATCTATTTTCTGTTGGATAAAAAAAATATGCTGATGGGTGTTGACCGGTTACGGCGTGCGCTGCTGACCGATAAAGCCTATACGAAGCAGACGGTTTTCTGGTCACGGTGTCACAAGATATTGATCCGATATATTACATATAATTTGCTGGATGCGCTGATCATCGGAATCCTGAATGCAATTGTTATGATGGTCGCCGGAATGCCTTATGCGGTTTTGATTTCGGTGATCGTGGCGATCACAAACCTTCTTCCGACATTTGGACCGATGATCGGAGCGGTGGTCGGAGGCATTATCTTAGTACTCAATGATCCGATGGCGGCGCTTGGTTTTTTGATCCTCGCAGCTATACTGCAGACGCTGGACAGTTATATCATAAAACCAAAGTTGTTTGGTGATTCGTTAGGCGTTCCGGCAGTGTGGATTTTGATCACAATCATTCTTGGCGGGAATCTGTTTGGCGTGATCGGTATCCTTCTTGCCATTCCGTTTGCAGCGATCTTTACGTTTGTATATGAGGAATCGGTTCTGCCGTGGCTTCAGAGAAGGAAACAGGAGGAAGAGTAGAAGCAGGATGAAATGTCATTGCTTAAAACTCACAATAAAGGATGTAATTCCTTCTTCACATGTAATGCGAATATGTCCTTTGTGGTTGTCCACAATCGTTTTGGCGATGGAAAGCCCCAGACCATAGTGACCGCTTGCACGATTTCTGGCTTTATCGATACGATAGAAGCGTTCAAATAACTTTTCACGCTCTTCTTCCGGTATCGGATCTCCGGTATTGCTGACGGCAAAAAGGATGTGATGTGATGTTTTTTTCAGGGAGACCGTAATTTTTCCGTTTTGATCGGTATGGGACAGCGCATTATCGATCAATATTCCCGCAACCTGTTGAAGCTGTTCCCTGACACCGAAAAATGTGACATCCGGGAGTATATCTTCCTCCATTGTGATTCCCTTTTCAAAGGCAACACTCTCGAACGGGAGAATCCGTTCCAACAGGGCATCGCTTAAGGAAAAATCATTTTTTTCAATTCCCGTATAAGGCGTCTGTTCCAGGTGGGTGAGTGTCAATAGGGATGTGACAAGGTGGTGCATCTGGTCGCATTCTTTTTTAATGTACGAAACTTGTTTGTTTTCGCCGATTTGATCCTCTAACAGTTCCGTGTTGGAAAGGATTACGGCAATCGGTGTTTTTAATTCATGACTGGCATCCGATATAAATTGTTTCTGTTTCTCAAAAGCCTCTTCCACAGGGCGAACCATAAGACCGGACAATACATAAGAGATAAAGGCAAAGACAACTAGTCCAATGATACCTAATACGATGGAAATGAGCAGGAGGTTTCTCATATTTTTCTCGGCTGCGGTATGATCGATGAAGGCAATCAGGGTATTTTCACCATTGGAGCGAACCGTATAGCGCAGTTGACCTATGGTACCCTGACGTTTGTCTCCCGCAAGAATTTCCTCACAATAGGATTTGATCTCATCTTCATCATAGGAATCGGAGAGCGTATTTTCCATGGAGAGAAATTCACCATCCTGTGAGTAGACCACAATGATAAAATGCGTAATGGCGATATTTGGATGTTGTTCAAAACCCGCTCCCGGTTTAAATGGGTTATCTTCGGGATCACGGTCAAAGTCCGGAGGTTGCGGTCTGTCCGGATCATCTTTCTGCATCACCAACGATCGCAGATTTGAATCTGCTTCCCGAATATTACTTGCGTGCGTCCAAATGTTGATGGCAGCCATAATACTGACAAATGTAATCGAGAGCAATATCATCATTGTTATCATAATACGATAGCGTAACTGCTTTGTCATAAACTCACCCCCTGTTTAATCTGTTAATTTGTATCCAAGTTTTCGAATGGTCTGAATGGATACATTCGCTTTTAAGAATGTTAGTTTTTTTCGTAAAAAGGAAATGTATACTTCCACATTGTTATATTCGGCATCGGTGTCATATCCCCAGATCTTCTCGATAATCTGTTCACGGCTGATAATCTGGCCTGCATTTCGTAAGAGATATTCCATTAACTGATATTCTTTGCCGTTTAACGGCATGCTGCCTCCACTGGTCTTGCAGTATAGTTCATTGCTTCCCTGAAGCATATAAATGTCATTAAAAGCCAGCTCCTGCAGATTGACGGTGCCCCCCTGTCTTCTGGTCAGGGCGCGCAGTCTGGCGTATAATTCTTCTCTGTGAAATGGTTTGGTCAGATAATCATCCGCGCCGGAATCCAGACCGGTGATCTTATCGTTTAATTCGGATTTTGCAGTGAGCAGCAAAACCGGCGTGTGAATATTCCGGGTACGTAATTCTTTCAGAACCGATAATCCGTTCATTTTCGGAAGCATAATGTCCAGAATAATTGCATCATAGACATCGGAAAGTCCGTAGGAAAGACCTTCTTCTCCATCCTTTGCCCAATCGGTGATATAGTGTTCCATTTTTAAAGAAGAACAGAGGGCTTCTGCAAACCGTTCTTCATCTTCAATCAATAAAAGTCGCATAGAATGCCTCCTTTCTATGTCTGTTTTAGGTGATTGCGAAACTCCTGTTTATTATTTCAGAATTGTACATATTATACAGTTCCATCACAGGCACGCTTTCGCTGCTTGTCGCACGCAGCGGTACTAAATTCGCAGTAAACTGCTCATTAAGTAC
>CAJOMI010000108.1 GCA_905235545.1 uncultured Lachnospiraceae bacterium
CTTCAAGATTCCCACTTTCCATTACGCTCTCTTCCACTTTACACCTTCTCTTGTATCCTCTAACAGAATTCCCTGTGCGGCAAGTGTATCCCGAATCTCGTCCGCTCTTGCGAAATTTCTGGCTTTTCTTGCAGCCTGACGTTCTTCGATCAGCGCCTCAATATCACTGTCTAATATCTCCGTCTCGACCTTTGTAATAATACCCAGAATATCGCAAAGTTTGGTGATGGTGTCATATACTTCCTGAATCACAGACTTCGCATTCTCAGATGAAATGCTGCTGTTTGCCAGTTTTACCATCTCAAAGATCACAGAAATCGCATCAGCAGTATTGAGATCATCCTCCATCGCTGCCTCATATTTCACTACATAGTCGCGGAATTGGGCAAGAAGCGCATTCTCTTCCTCTGTCGCTTCTCTGTCTGTAGCCGTATTCAACGCTTCCTCCAGTCTTGACATTGCATTGAGGATTCTCTCAAGGGATGCTTTGGCTGACTCCACTAAAGTATCCGAGAAATTGAGCGGACTTCTGTAGTGTGCGCTCAGCATAAAGAAACGGATCACCTGCAACGGATATTTCTCACCGATATCGCGGATCGTAAAGAAATTCCCCAATGACTTGGACATCTTTTCTCCATCGATCTTCAAAAATGCATTATGCATCCAGTATCTTGCAAATTCAACATCATTGGCCGCCTCACTCTGTGCGATCTCATTCTCATGATGCGGGAAGATCAGATCTTCTCCTCCGGCATGGATATCAATGATGTCGCCGATATATTTCTTCGACATGACAGAACATTCCAAATGCCAGCCCGGTCTGCCCTCTCCCCATGGAGACGGCCAGGAAGGTTCTCCCTCTTTCTTCGGTTTCCAGAGTACAAAATCAAGGAAATCCTCTTTTTCTTCCTCACCGGCAACCTTGATCTCTCTGTGTCCCGCCTCCAAGTCATCAATGTTCTTCTTGGAGAGTTTGCCATATCCCGGAAAACTTCTGGTGCGGAAATATACCGTTCCGTTGACCTCATAGGCATGCCCCTTTTCAATCAAGGTCTCCACCATTGCGATCATATCCGGAATCTCTTCCGTCGCCTTCGGATGCGTGGTAGCCTCCATCACATTTAAATCCTGCATATCTTTTTTTGCTTCCGCAATGTACCGCTCAGAGATTTCCGATGAAGTCACTCCCTCTTCCAATGCACGCTTGATGATCTTATCGTCCACGTCCGTAAAATTGGACACATAATTCACATCATAGCCCTTGTAAAGCAGATATCTTCTAAGCGTATCAAATACGATCATCGGACGGGCATTTCCGATATGAATGTAATCATATACAGTAGGGCCGCACACATAGATACCCACTTTGCTCTCATTGATTGGAACAAATTCTTCCTTGGTTCTTGTCATGGTATTAAATATTTTCATCTTTTCACCCTCATCATACTTTCTTTTTCTTCATTTAAGTATATTTTTACCTTATTTTTCTGTCAATGTCAACCGACAGATGCCTTGCAACGCAAAAGGCATTGAGTTACCGTTCACTCGCAATGTCATTTATTTCAGCCGGACGTTGCCGGATACGCTATATGTTTTCCATTTCGGGCACACTTTCACTTACACAATCTCTGCAAAGAAAACATTTACAGGTCTTCCGGTCTGTTTCCCAAATACAAACGCTGCAAGTTCTGATACCGACATCTTCACATCCTGCAAAAAGCCATCCTCACCGTCACCTGTCAAATCCACCACGGGGAGTTTTTCCACTCTTGCTGTTCCATCAAGCAGGGATAACCGATATCTTCCGTTATTTTCATTCAAAACAGGATCTGTGATCTGTATCCATTTTCCTTCATATTGTGCAAAGCAATCTGCAAAAACTTCTAAAAACGTCTCAACACACACTACTCTTGCCATATAGGGAAGTCGATGAAATACCGTTATTTCTCCTGTCGTATATCCGGACAAGCAATCCGCAATCATCCGATCAGGAAATAAATACTGTTCCACTATAACCTGTTCTCCTTCTTTACTGTAGGCAAAAAATCCGACAAACCGATCTGGGATGATCTCTTCCGAAAAACAGAATATCACATTGCCACCCAGACAATGCTTCTCTTTCCAAAGAAGATCAAAATATTCTCTGTCATGTACTGCATAGACATCATATATTTCGGATAACATCTGTCCAATGCGATCAAACAACCCGTCCATGTTCGAAGACCTGCCAATCAGGGTATCGTACTCCACAAACAACAGATTCTCGTTTCCTGCGCTGTTTTTCGGCGCATCTATTATCATTTGCTCTTTTTCAGATTCACAGATGCTCACAAAATCAAACGGAATATAATAGGCAACGTCTGCCGGCATAAGGTAGGTAAACGGTGCTCTCTCATCACAGAGATCTGCCAACATTTTTTCCAACAGACTTTTCATAATTCCCCTACGCCGATCTGATGGATTCGTTGCAACTCCCACAATATAAGAAAGAGGATAATTTGTTTCTCTGATCCATACGTGATAGGGATTCCTGTGTAACATACCTTTTTCCGGAATACAATACACCGTATTATGCGGATAGATATTCTCAAAATAAAAATTCTCATAGGGTTGCGGATCATTAAAGCAATCCCTCCAAAGGCACCGCAAATAATATTCCTGTTGTTGTCGCACGCAATCTGTGGTTATCACCGTGATCTGTTCCTGATTCATACCCTTTATCCGATCCCTGTCTGTAAACTTTCCATTTCATTCCTTTGTGTTCGCTATACCCGGGCATCCCGGGCAACCGCTGCAACCTGCCACTGCCGTTCCGGTTATCTCATCATACCGGTAATTGGCTACCGTTTCCAAAAGGCAGATCGCCTGGGAACTGATGCCCTCGCCGCTGCCGGTAAAGCCCAATCCCTCTTCTGTGGTCGCCTTGATGTTGACCTGACTTTCCTGTATCTCCAACGCTTCCGCAATCGTGGTCACCATATCCGGAATAAAGGCTGCCATCTTCGGTCTCTGTGCAATGATGGTCGCATCGATATTACTTATCACATACTGCCTCTCATCCAGCAATTTCTTCACATGGCGAAGCAATTCTATACTGTCCGCTCCCTTAAATGCGTCGTCCGTATCCGGAAAATGTTTTCCGATATCACCGAGTGCCGCCGCACCGAGCAGTGCATCCATAATGGCATGGGTGAGAACATCCGCATCCGAATGTCCAAGCAAACCTTTTTCATAGGGAATATTGACTCCTCCGATGATCAGTTTCCTTCCCTCCGCCAGTTTGTGTACATCATATCCCATTCCTACTCGCATAGTTTTTAATCCTTTCTTTTCAAAAATTCAACCAAAAATTCATATACCCGTCTTGTCGATTCGATATCCAATCGCTCTGCCGTGGTATGAATATCCAAAATATCCGGTCCCATGGATACACAGTCCAGATCCGGGATCTTTGCAGCCAGCAGACCGCATTCCAAGCCGGCATGTATTCCTTCCACCACCGGTGTCTTACCATACATTTCTTCGTAAAGTGCAATTACCTTTGGACGAACGACCGACTGTTCTTTGTATTCCCATGCCGGATAATCCCCTTTCTCTGCAACGCTTCCTCCGGCCTTTTCGACCAGTTGCCTTACCTGATCGACAACCTCACGTTTCTTAGCGGTGACACTGCTTCGGATGGAATGTTGTAAAAAAAGGTGATCGTTTCTCAATTCCATGATTCCGAGATTCAATGAAGTCTCAACCAATCCCTCCACGGATGCGCTCATTCCCTGCACGCCATTTGGAAGATTGCAAAGCAAGTTAAGAATCGCTAATCGGCTTTGTTCTTTTAACACCGATTTGCTGCTGTTCGACTCCATTTTACGGAATGTTACCTTGATTCCGGCATCCGTTTCCGCATATTCTTCCTTTAAGACGGCATCGATCCGATCGATCTCATCGGAAAGCAACGCACCGTCTTTCGGAAGAATTCCGATACACGCCTTTGCACAGAGCGGGATTGCGTTATCTTTCTTACCACCCTCGATGCTATATAATGAAAATGCTATCTTTTTTTGCAATTCCGCAAGAACCCTTGCCAGAACCTTGTTGGCATTGGCTCTGCTCTTGTCAATCTCACAACCGGAATGCCCGCCCAAAAGACCACCAATCGCTATCTCATACCAGTCAAGTACCTCTGACTCCTCCCGTTCCACCGGAAGTTTGGAAAGAGTCGATATGCCTCCCGCACAACTTGTAAGAAAAATGCCTTCCTCTTCCGAATCCAGATTCAGCATCCTATGCCCCTTCAGCATGGAAAGATCGATTCCGTTTGCTCCTTCCATACCAACCTCTTCCGAAACAGTATAGATGAGTTCCAGCGGCGGATGGGCGATCGTATCACTCTCCGCAATGGCTAGCATGTAGGCAACCGCAATCCCGTCATCGCCTCCGAGTGTAGTGTCCTCTGCATAGACGTAGGTTCCGTCTGTCTTGAGACGAAGGCCCTCTTTTTCCATATCGATATCGGCATCTGCCGTCTTCTCGCATACCATATCCATATGTCCCTGCAAAATGACCGGTTCCTCTTCCTCGTATCCCTCACTCGCATCCACCAGCATCACCACATTATAGAATGCGTCCTGATATGCCTTGATTGCATGCTCTTTTGCAAAATTTACCAGATAATCACTGATCGCTTTCTCATGATAAGAGCCTCTCGGGATCTTACTGATCTCCTCAAAATAGTAAAATACGCGCTGCGGTTCAAGCCCTGATAATACACCCATAATTGATACCATCCTTATTTTGATTCTTTCTCTGATTCATAATGCGATGGCTACCCATATCCGATAACCGTCCGGACAACTTACGACCGATAGTCTCCGTTGATCTTCACATAATCATAAGTGAGATCGCATCCCCATGCCGTTGCCTGAGCCTCACCGTCATGCAGAGAAATATTGACTAAAATTTCATCTTCTGCAAGGACTTCCTTTGCAAATTCCTCTGAGAATTCCACGCCATAGCCGGCCCTGCATACCTCTAATGTTCCTCTGGAAGAAGCCATATCCACATCTATCTTTGTGATATCAAAATCTGCATCCGCGTACCCAATCGCACACGCAATACGTCCCCAGTTGGCATCCTCACCGAAGATCGCACATTTAAATAACGATGAAGCAACTACACTCTTAGCCACAGTGATCGCAGTATCCAGATCCTTCGCCTCGGAAACAGTACACTCAATCAGCTTTGTCGCGCCCTCACCGTCCTTTGCAAGCATCCTTGTCATGTTCATCATCACAATATAAAGCGCCTGCTTAAATGTCTCATATCCCGTATCCTCTGTCACTATCTCCTTATTACCGGATAGTCCGTTTGCCATAACGCAAACCATATCATTCGTGGATGTGTCGCCGTCAATTGAAAGACAGTTATAGGTGATCTTTGTGACCTCAGAAAGTGCCTTCTGAATAAGTTCCTTACTGATTGCCACATCGGTTGTCACGAAGTTAAGGGTTGTCGCCATATTCGGATGTATC
>CAJOMI010000109.1 GCA_905235545.1 uncultured Lachnospiraceae bacterium
GATGCAATCGTGATCGCATGTGTGGCGGATTGGATCCCTTATTTGAATGATCTGTTGGACAAATTTCATATAACAAAAGTGAAAAAAGTCGTTCCGGGCGGAGAGACGGGACAGATGTCCATCTATAATGGATTGGTTGCGGCTAAGGAAGTGGCAGGAGACGAGAAGAGCATTGTTTTGATCCATGACGGGGTAAGACCTTTGATCAACGAGAAAGTGATCACCGATAATATTGCAAGTGTTGAGCAGAATGGATCCGCCATCACAAGTGCGGTCGTAAAGGAAACGATTATGGTGGTCAAGGAGGACAATTCCATCGATTATGTTCCGAATCGTGCCAATTCCAGAGTGGCAAAGGCACCACAGAGTTTTTGGCTGGATGATATTCTGGAAGCCCATAACAGGGCACAGCAGGAAGGAAGGAAAGACTTTATTGATTCCTGTACCATGATGAAGAACTACGGATACAATCTTTTTCTGATTGACGGGCCTTATGAGAATATCAAGATTACAACACCGGATGATTTCTACACTATGCGTGCTTTGCTGGATGCGCAGGAGAATGCACAGA
The DNA here is from genome assembly GCA_905235545.1 of uncultured Lachnospiraceae bacterium. Lineage (GTDB taxonomy): Bacteria > Bacillota > Clostridia > Lachnospirales > Lachnospiraceae > CAG-590. Next base: position 572 of record CAJOMI010000109.1, read on the forward strand.
TTTATATGGACGAATAGATAATTGCAAAGCATTGATTATTTATGCATTGTGCATATTATACAATATGTGCAATGCATTCATATTTAATAGGGGATGTATCACTCCGCAAATGATCCGATTTGTCGGGAATCACGGGTAAGAACTAAGATGACAGGAGGACAGGATGTTCATGGAAACATCCGATAAGATAGTATGGATGATTCAAAGTTGGATAACAGTACGATTATTGTGACTGGGGCCACCGGTCTTTTGGGAAAGAATATCATTAATACCTTATTGAGACGGAACAGAGAAAGAAACAGTAAGATTCAGATCATAGCAGTTGTAAGAAACAGAGAAAAGGCAGAGCAGATATTTAAACATGCGGGAAAGGATATTATCTATGCCGTGGGAGATATCAGAACAATCGATCTTGACCATTATGAAGCAGATTATATTATCCATGCTGCAAGTCAGACTTCAAGCAGAGGATTTGTGGAACATCCGGTAGAGACGATCAGCGTGGCAGTCGATGGAACAAGGCATCTTTTGGAATATGCCAGAACACACAGGATCAGACAATTCCTCTATTTGTCTACCATGGAAGTCTATGGGACACCACAGACAGATGACAAGATTGATGAGCAGCATTCCACCAATCTGGATGCCATGAAGGTTCGTACCTGCTATCCGGAGAGTAAGAGGATGTGCGAGAATATCTGTGCGTCTTATGCTGCAGAATATCAGGTTCCCATCAATGTCCTGCGCCTGACACAAACCTTTGGCCCGGGAGTAGAATATAATGATGGAAGAGTATTTGCAGAGTTTGCCAGATGCTGCATTGAAGGACGCGATATCATATTAAAGACCAAAGGCGAGACAAAGCGCTGTTATCTGCATGTGGCAGATGCGGTGGATGCCGTGCTTACCGTTATGACATCGGATGTAGCCGGGGAAGCGTATAATGTGGCGAATGAAGAGACTTATTGCAGCATCTATGAGATGGCTGTTATGGTTACAGATCGGATTGCAAACCGCAATATCAATGTAAAAATCGAGGAAGAAGATAATACTTCATCCGGCTTTGCACCGACGTTGCATATGAATCTCGACACATCTAAGTTGAGGGCACTTGGATGGGTTCCGAGATATGGACTCGAAACGATGTATACAGATATGATCGAATCTATGCAAAATAGTACAATGGAGTAATAAATTTTGTTGAAAATAAAACAAAAAACATTTATAATATGAATGTTGTTTCTATTGTCTATATGATAAAGGCAAAACGGAATTTGAGTGAGGATACATTATGAAGAAAATAGCGATCATACCGGCATATAATGAAAAAGACAGCATTGTCAAAACGGTAAATGATATTATAGAAAATGCACCCGATTTTGATTACGTGATCATCAATGATTGTTCGAAGGATGATACGTTGGATATATGTCAATATAACGGGTTTCATGTTCTGAATTTGCCGATCAATCTGGGCATTGGCGGAGCCGTTCAGACAGGATACCTATATGCATATCGGAACGGATATGATATTGCGGTTCAGTTTGACGGGGATGGGCAACATGATGCAAAGTATTTGGATCAGATGGCGGAAGTTCTGGTTAAGGAACAGGCGGATATGGTAATCGGTTCCAGATTTATCGAAAAAGAGGGATTTCAATCGTCCAAGTTGCGCCGGGCCGGCATCACATATTTTACATGGCTGATCAAATTGTTGACGGGTGTTGTCATTACCGATCCGACGTCCGGGATGCGGATGTGCAACCGAAAGACGATTGAGATGTTTGCAAATGAGTATCCGAGAGATTATCCGGAGCCGGAGAGTACGGCTCGTCTCATTCGGCACAAGCGTAAAGTGATCGAAGTGCCGGTGAAGATGAAGGCGAGAGAAGAGGGCATTTCCTCGATTTCTTCGTTTAAGAATACGATATATTATATGATAAAGGTTACTCTTGCCATTCTGATAGAAAGGATACGATAGTATGATTACAACGAAATTACAGATTATATTAGGAATTTTGCTGATACTTGCCTTTATTTTTATTGTAAATATGGTTCGAAAGAGAGCACTGGAATTAAAGTATGCCTTATCATGGTTCATTATGCTGATCGGTGTCGGCATTATGGTATGCATTCCGAAGATGATGAATATGATGGCTAAGGCGATGGGAATCTATTCACCGGTCAACATGATCTTTTTTATTGGGTTTGTCTTTGCAATCGTTATAATTTTCGTGTTGACGGTCACATTGTCCAGAATGTCTGCCCGTGTTCGAAAGATGGCGCAGATCATTGCTATGCTAAGCGACGATACAAGGGAGAATAAAGAAGAACATTCATCCACCGAATCAAAGGAAGGAAAGGAATGAGTCATATATGGAAACGTATATTATAATATTGGCATTGTTGGGCATATTTCTGCTCTATTTGTTGATATGGTCGCTCAAGCTTCATTCTATGAACAAGAGGAAGAAAAGAGTCAAACAGGCACAGGAGCTTAGGGCAAAGGGGAATGTAATAAAGAAACGTACCATTGACTGTACCAAGGATTACTGGTACAACATTCGTGAGATTGAGGATTGCAAAGAAGGAGAGGATTTCGAGAAGTATTATCATTACTTTATCGGAATCGATCAGGGAGTACAGGATCTTCTTCTGGAGATGTATGACTGCGGAATTGTTCGAACGGATGAGTTGGAAGAGATTGCGTACGGAAAGAATCACATCCGCAATGTCGATCTTTCGTTCTTAGAGGAATTGGAACGGGAGATGGGAATCAATCAGCATGGGGAAAACATTTTTGATCCCAAACCGCTGGAGCAGACGGATACAGAGTCAGTGAATGGTGAGGAAGCAGCGGAAGAAGAAAATGTGCAAGCGGCAGATGATAACGAGACAAAGGAATCGAAGAAAAGACAAAAGCACTCGGTTTCGGTTGACGAGGATGTTATTCAGGTAGAAGGTGCGGAGGATCCTTTGATAAAGGACGGTATTGTTGCAGCGGCCAAGAATTTGAAAAAGGATGATCCGGGAATTACGGATATTCACGGGACTTTGTCTGATGGTTTGAAAAATGTGATCGATGCGGTGGATACAGAAAGAAAAAAGGAAGAAGAGAAAGAAGAACCGATTCTCCCCAAAAAGGAAAAGTCGGTGGAAGAGGCACGTGCCGTGCGCGCCAGAACAACCAACGCAGATGTTCGCAAGAAGATTTATGAAAAATGGGTCGGCTATGTGTTTCAGTTGTATGAAACGGTCAATATCAATGCGAATGAGGATACCAAGCATAAGATAAGAAAAGCACTGATGGATTACGGTTACAACGATATCGATGTATTGTTGGATGGACCGGAATGATCCTACATATGGATTGAGAAGTGGAAGGGATGTACTTGTTTGCATCCCTTTGTTGATTACTATGAGAGTCCAAGATACCTGAGACCTTAGCGAACAGCGTGAGCTTAGTTCGAAGGTATGCAGAGCTGGTCGAGCCGAATAGGCGAAGACTGATTGGAAAACAGGAGTTTTAAGATGGATTTTGTTACACCGGATATTAAACATATAGGAAAGATTAAAGAGGCATTGCAGGATAATGACAAGAAGTGTTGTGAGATGTCAGTGGGCAATACGGTTTTGTGGTCCGGACACTATGGGGTACAGATAGCATTTTGGGAAGAAAATATTATATATCGGAAACAGATAGAAAACGGAGCTTATTCCTATTGCTGTAATCTGACGACAGCGAAAGATGCGAAGAAACTCTTTGATTTCATAGTGGAGATGCAGAAGGGGGAGGCAAATCCGTTTCGGTTACATTGTGTATCCATGGAAGAGATGGAACAAATCGAAGGTTGGTATCCGGGGAGATATCGAATGGTTTGCGACAGAGATGACAGCGATTATCTTTATGATCGGGAAAAACTGGCTACTTTAGCCGGAAAGAAGCTCCATGCAAAGCGGAATCATATCCATCGGTTTGAGGAGGAACATTCGGACTGGGTCTATGAGAAGATTTATGAAAAAAATAAAAGAGAATGTGAAGAGATGGTAATGCAGTGGTGCGAACATAGTCGTGTAGAAGATTCGAAGATTCAATTCAGCCGGACAGAAGAGGCGAAACTGGTTATACAGGCTATAGAACACTGTGAGGAATTTGGGCTGATCGGTGGTGCGATACGATCAGAAGGCAGAATAATAGCCATTACTCTGGGAGAACGCTTGACAAAGGATACGTTTGTCGTACACTTTGAGAAAGCAAATGCTGAGATACAGGGAGCGTATGCATTGATCAACCGGGAATTTGTAAGACATGAACTATCGGAATACCGCTATGTGAATCGTGAAGAAGATCTTGGAATAGAAGGTCTTCGAAAAGCGAAACTTTCTTACCATCCGGAGACCTTGATCGCAAAAGGAATTGTGACGGAGTTCTAGATGCATGAACTGTATTTTAAGTTTCCTCCTGTTCTGCCAGATTGCGCGCTCCGTTTTTGTAAGTGATGGATACAACGATCAGATTGGCGATGAGCAGCAGAACCAAAAGAAGCAGTACTGTAAAGGTAATGCTGATCTTTGTATTGCTGAAAAGGAAGAATCCACCAACACACACAATCCCGCTGAATGCCATTGCAATTGCCATGGCAAAAAAGGTGTTGTAATTCTCGCGCAGAGAACTCATTTCATCATCCCATATCAGCTTTGGCTGGATGGAATCTATGTAGATTCCCATGTAACAAATGAAATGGATTGATAGTACGCTGAGCACTAAAAAGATCAGGATATGGATGACTGGAATCCGGATCAGAATACATGCCGGCAAAAAGAAGATCCATACACCGACAAAGGTAAACACCATTCCAACCCATACTTTCGCATTCCACTGGCTCATATAGGAGAGGGGGATGTACTTCATAAAGGA
>CAJOMI010000110.1 GCA_905235545.1 uncultured Lachnospiraceae bacterium
GCAAAGCGTTCATATAATGCATCGAGTTCTTTTTCTTTTCCCAGAGAAAGTTCAAGATTGTTGTAAGAGCAATCGTAGGAAAGGATATCTCCATTTTCCGGATTCTTTGCGGCATTGACATTGCCGTCTTCATCCCTGCTTTCCGCCTCAAACTGAAACCGCTCCATAAATCCGGCTGTCAATGCGTGAATCTTTGCAAAGTCCACCGGCTGCTTGTCCAGATTGATCACCGGCATCTCGATCTCGATTCCCACATACTCCTGTCTCTTTTTCTTCGTAGGCTCAATATATTTTTGAAATAATTTTTCCCGAACCAGATTCTGATCTACCATAACGATTCTCCTTTTTCTTCTGCCCGCTTTCTACGGAGCTTGTAATACTTACAGGAAAGCTCACATAAATGATACCTTCGATCACAAATTTGAAAATGTCTGATACAAAAATTTAATATTCTCTTCGTTATCTATGTATTCATTTCCATGTGCCTCTCCCGTGTACACCGGTTTCCCATCCTGATACACCATCAGCGTGGTAAACGGCACCTTCTTCCATTCCTCAGTACTGAGCGGCTGAGTGGAAAACATAACACTGTTCCCCTTTTCCTGCTTTTCCAGATAATACAGGGAATCTTTATAATTGGTATGCACATACATATATTCTCCATCATATAGCAGCAGATTCAGTTTATTGCCGGTCGACATATCCGACACAATCTCGTCGATCAACGCAAAACGTTCTCTCGGTTTCAGATCCTTTCCCCTCTCCCGCGTCATATCATTGATCCGGTCTACAATGTACATCAGAATCCGTTCGCTGTCGGTATCTCCCTCCTGCAGCCGGAAATATTTGTCCAACTGCGGATACTCAAAAATGGTCCCGTTATGGATCATCGTCCATCGTCTGCCTCTCATATCCTTCCGCGTATACGGATGACAATTGCGATAGTCCACATTACCGATGGTCGCATAGCGGATATGTGCAAACAGATTCCGATTGTCGATCGGTGCTGTCATCCGCTCCTCTAAGTATTTGCTCTTTGACGCCTGTATCGGTTCCTTTTCGATAAACGCTTCATTTCCCTCCAGACAGACCAGCCCCCACCCGTGAGGATGCTCATTGCTGTGACGATAAAATTCCTCCAGATATTCATTGATCACTGTCTCTTTCTCTGCTGTAAATCCAAACAGTTCGCACATATCACTCCACCTCTTTTCTATCTTCAAGTCTCATCTTTACCCACGCAATGTTTTGATGCGGAGTATATCTCTATATCCCGACTCATTTTGCTTCTGTCAGGATGCCTGCATAATGCCTGGCAAGCGCAAGTCCTTTTTCCAGATAGTCTTCCTCGTATTCCCGCCGGATCCGGTCTGCATAACGATTACCCGGAACGGCGATCTTGTCTTTTTGATATTGAATGCTCGCAAGTGCTTTATCCGATTCCAATTCTTCATAGAAACTTTCCATCTGCCGCAAAAACCGGTTTGCCTCTTCCCGGATCGGTCTGGCGATTCCATCCTCACCCAACACCGTCACCTGTTCATCATCAAACCGTGCGGCCTGCTTCTCATTCCGGATTGCATGTTTCTGTCCTTCGCCGGACAGGACAATGTCTTCTCCGTAATGAAGATAATACAGAAAATAATGAATAAACTCCAGATCTTCCACAAAAAGTCCCACCGGAGAAAGCGGATTCACATCCAGCATTCGAAGTTCGATATGATCCCCTTCTCGCGCAGATGCTCCAGAGAATTGACCCCTCTCGGTTTCACTCTTACCGGATAATACAATTCCGATGACGCACGGAGTTTCCCATTCTCTATGTACATTTCAATACTGCGGATATAATGTTCCAGATCCCGATAATCCAATATCGGAGTAAACGAATTCCAATATCCCTTTTCACCGCATCTTGCAGATGCATATTCCCGCAGATCCCTCTCTGTCCAGTGATCGGCAATCGCCTTTTCCTGTGTATTGTTATCCTCTTTTCCACACAGCAAAAAAGACGAATCCAGTACCGGACTTGCCGCCATCAGGTATACAAGCAGCCAAGTATATTTCGTCACTTGCTGTGCCAGTTGTAAATATCTGTCATTCTTGTATTCCTGATAGGTCATTCCTGCTGTATCGTCTAAATTCTGTTCTGCGCGATCAAATGCTTCCAATCCCGCCACATCTGATCCACTCTCTGCCGGATCAGCGTCCTCTATATGCCGTAAAATGTCATATTCTTTCCGTATAACATCATCCGGAAAGGAATAATTAAAATGGATACCGGAAAACAACATGATCCGCTTCCCGTATTTTTCAGAAAGATAATTCCGATATACTGTCTTTTCCCTATTCTCTCCTTCAAACTGGGCAATATCGATATCTTTCTCCCCATTCACATAGGGCGGATTTGAAAAGGACCACAGATATTCCGCACCGGTGGGCTGCTTCAAAAGTCTGTCTGCCACCTCTGTCTGTAGTTTCGTCAAATGCTGCAATACCTCTTCTGCACTTAGAAAGACATCGGTGATCATTTCCGTCTGATTCTCGCAAAAATCTCTTGTAATCTCCTCCCGATCCGGAAACGGATGTCCGGTGTGTGCCAAGTTTCCCTGTGCATCGACACGAAGACTTTCTTTTTCCAGACCAAATTCGCCTCTTTCTATATTCTGTTTGATAAATTGATTCTTAAATTTCAACACAGTTTCACACTTTCCCCTAATTTCATACAAGTATACTAGGATAATAGCACTTTCCATCCATCCTGTCAACATAAGATATCATCTGTTACAATTCAGCCACAATGTCATTAAGTTAAGCCGGACATGATATATGTTTTCCATTTCGGGCACACTTGCGTTTCGTTGCAAACGTAGCGGTGCTAAATTCGCCGTCCCCGGACGGCTCATTAAGAACCGACGTTTGCAAATAGCCCTACATGGTAAAACATATATCATGTGCAACTGTGTATTGGCGACTCTTTAACTTAATGACATTGATTCAGCCATTGACCAAGACACAGATTTCATGTGTGGAACCGTCCGGCTAACCACTGAATTGTAACTATCATCTGTCTTCCTGTAAGGTCAAAAAATACAAAAAAGGATTCAGCTCCTCGGCTTCTTCATGATCAGAAGTCACTGTCAATGTATATATGCAGCCATTTTGCAATTGTGTGGCTGCATAGAAATCATATGTAACCTCTGTTCCCTTTTTTGAGATACGGGCTTCATTTCCGCATCCGTAATACACATTATAACCATTGATCTCCTGCATTTCTACATCCCATGAAGATTCACGGAACATCTTCAAATTGTCTAAGACCCATGCCTGGGGATTGGTCCATTCCCCCTTTTGATATACTTCTATATCAACCTGGTTGCTAAAGTCTTCCGATCTATAATCCACCCTGCTAAACCAATCTGATATCGAATCAGAATCCAGTACATAACCTTCCGGAATCTGATATCGAACGATCACATTGTCGTCTTTATCCTTTAACATCGCTTCGCCGGCCAGCCCGGGATCTGCCCATTCGGGCGGATTCTCATCCCGCAATTCATCTTCATTTCTCCATTTCTCCTGAAAGAGTTGATCTGCCCGGTATCCGGCAAACAATACGATCACGCATTCTGCAAACAGGATCACAAAAACGATCAGGAGGAAATTCCAGATACGCTTTTCTCTTTCTTCCTCTTGGGCATCGATCAATCTATTTTCTGTCGGCTGACTCTTCGTCGTTCTGTTTATCATGGATCTCCTCTCCTGCTTCATCACTATCCATCGCTTCCTGTTTATTCCCGTATCGGCCTCTTCGACTATCCGTCCACTGTATTACAAATACAATAAAAAAGAACAGCATAAGAATTGCCAGTAACGCAGGGCAGATGAGCGTCTTATAATAGTATTCATAGCGTAACTCATCCGCATTGCCGTCTCCATACGCAAAGACCATATCATATTCTCTCACGCCCGGAACATCCAGCCAGACGGTATCATGTTGTATCTCACCCGAGTTCGCATTAATGATATCCGCTTTCGTGTACTGTTCATAAATCCGATCCACAATCACGAGATCCTGTGACTGCTCATTTGCACGAAACTCGCTTCTTTTTAACAGACCTATCGTAAACAGGAAAGCGCCAATACTTATCATTCCGCTAACCAGCATACAAAGTACCAACAAAGTTCTCTTTGCAACCGGTTCCGGTTTCACAATGTGTCTTTCAATGATCACTTTTCTGGTTCGATTTCCTTCTTCATCCGTTTCCTCAATCTCTTCTCTGATCTCGCCTTTTAAGAGATAGTCCAGACTGACTTCATAAAGGTCAGACAAACGGACCAGTTTTTCAATATCCGGAACGGTTTTATCCAGTTCCCATTTTGAGACGGTCTGACGGCTTACCTTGAGATAATCCGCTATATCCTCCTGCGTCATATTTTTCTGACCGCGAAGCCGGAACATGCGCTCTCCCAAAGTTACCGGCACTTCTTCTGTTGTTTTATCTTGTGACAAATCCTTTTCTTCGTCCATTTTTTCCTCCTGTAAATGAATTGAGATCGGTAATGATCGTGTCAAGACAATCTCTCTTTGAAATCCTCGTAACCAAACTGTCTGATCATCCGAATAGTTCCATCCACCTGCAGAATCGCAATATCCGGAAGACGCATTCCGTTAAATGTATTTGTCTTTACCATTGTATAAAGCGCCATATCCTCTAATACGATCCGGTCGCCCTGATGTAATGGCTGGTCAAAAGAATAGTCGCCGATCACATCGCCCGCCAGACAGGTTGGACCCGCCAGGCGATAGGTGTGCGCCTTTTCTCCCTGTTTTCCGGCGTTCTTTACCGGCGGACGATACGGCATCTCCAATACATCCGGCATATGACAGGCCGCAGAAGTGTCAAGGATCGCAATCTGCATATCATTCTCTACCACTTCCAGTACGGAAGAAACCAGATATCCCGCATTTAATACGACCGCCTCTCCCGGCTCCAGATACACCTGTACATGATAGGTATCCCGAAAATGACAGATTACTTTTTTCAATGTATCCCTGTCATAATCTTCACGGGTAATATGATGCCCGCCACCCAGATTCAGCCATTTTCTGCCGGAAAGGTATTTCCCGAATTTTTCTTCAAATGCATCCGCTGTGGTGGCAAGGTCATCCGAATTCTGCTCACAAAGGGAATGAAAATGAAAACCGTCCAGAACCGGCAGCAGGCTTTCATCAAAACCGGAAAGGGTGGTGCCAAGTCTTGAGCCAACACCACACGGATCATAAATCGCATGCCCTTCCTGGGTGGAGCACTCCGGATTCACCCTAAGGCCGATGGATTTGCCCGCCGCCTTTGCCCGCTCTCCGTAAAGCCTTACCTGAGCCGGACTATTGAACACGATATCATCTGCCACCTTCAAAATCTCATCAAATTCGTCTTCCCTGTATGCAGGCGAATATACATGGGTCTCCCCTCCGAACTCTTCTTTTCCAAGCCTGGCCTCATATAGTCCGCTGGCAGTTGTTCCCGCCAGATACCGGCGCATCAACGGATAACATGCAAACATGGAAAATGCTTTCTGCGCCAGAAGGATCTTGCACCCGGTATCCTCCTGTATTTCTTTTAAAATCTCTAAATTTTCAATCAGTTTCTTTTCATCCACCAGATAAAACGGTGTCCGCATATCCTCTATCTGCATCTTACTCTCACTCTCTTTTAACCTACCGATAACTGCGAAACGCTTCCATCCTGTAAATGAAGTTGTGAAACTTTAACAACTATCATAAGCAGGTACTTTTACAATCGTCAGTACATAATGAGCAGCTCATTGCGAATTTAGTACTGCTACGTTTGTAACGTAGCGCAAGCGTACCTGCGTTGATTTGTTTAAGTTTCACAACCCTCATCACTTATATTTGAGTTTCGCATATATCTTTCTCTAATCCACCAGTTCCGGATCCTCTTTTATCTGCCACGGCAATCCCCATTTGTTCAGCGCCTCCATATACGGATCCGGATCAAACTCTTCCACGGTATAGACACCCGGTTTATTCCATGTTCCGGTCAGCAGCATCATCGCACCGATCATCGCCGGGACACCGGTGGTATAGGAAATCGCCTGTGATCCGACTTCCTTATAGCACTCCTGATGATCACACACATTATATATATATGCCTTCGTCTCTTTTCCATTCTTCTTTCCGGTAAAGATACATCCGATGTTGGTCTTTCCGACCGTACGTGGTCCCAAAGTTGCCGGATCCGGAAGAAGTGCTTTTAAGAACTGAATCGGAACGATCTGTTTTCCCTCATATTCGATTGGTTCTGTCGAGAGCATTCCCACATTTTCCAGACATTTCATATGGGTCAGATAACTCTGTCCAAAGGTCATAAAGAAGCGTATCCTCTGCACCTCCGGCAAGTTCTTCGCGAGGGATTCAATTTCCTCGTGATGAAGCAGATACATATCTTTTTTGCCGACCTGATCAAAATCATATTCTCTCTTGATGCTCATGGCCGGAATCTCGATCCAGTGTCCGTCTTCCCAGTAGGAACCCGGTGCAGAAACCTCACGCAAATTGATCTCCGGATTGAAATTGGTGGCAAACGGATAACCATGATCCCCACCGTTGCAGTCTAAGATATCAATCGTGTCAATCGTGTCAAATAAATGTTTCTTGGCATAGGCACAGTATGCCTGTGTGACACCCGGATCAAATCCGCTTCCGAGCAATGCCGTAAGACCGGCTTCTTTAAATTTCTCCTGATAAGCCCACTGCCAGGAATAATCAAAATATGCAGAGAATCCCGCTTCCTGACAGCGTTTTTCATAGATTGCCCTCCATTCCGGATCGCTGATATCCTCCGGCTCATAATTGGCAGTATCCATATAGTTGACACCGCACTCGAGACAGGCATCCATGATCGTCAGATCCTGATAAGGAAGTGCGATATTCATAACAAGATCCGGCTGTACCTTTCGGATCAGGGCGACCAGTTCTTCCACATGGTCTGCATCCACCTGCTCCGTGGTAATTTTTGTCTTTGTGGTTTTCTCTAATTTATCCTTCAACGCATCACACTTCGACTTTGTTCTGCTTGCAATGCATATTTCCTCAAATACTTCGCTGTTCTGACAGCACTTCTGAATGGCTACCGAAGCTACTCCTCCGCAGCCGATGATCAAAACTTTTCCCATTTTGTACTCCTCTCCTTATATGATATTTAAGTGATTGCGAAACTCCGATTTACAGTTTTTTCATTGTGCATAGTGTATAATTCCATAATCTTGCGAAACTTTCATTACATAAATATCTATATCAGTGCGAGTAACATTTCCCGCACAATCTTGCAGGCCACCATAGTAGACACACCACTGGTATCGTAATGCGGCGAAAGCTCATTGACATCGCAGCCCACAACCTTGGCATTCCGGCAGACCTCTGTCGCTGCTTTTCGCAATTCTTCAAAGCTAACGCCACCCGGTTCCGGCGTTCCGGTTCCCGGAAAGACAGATGGATCAAGCACATCCAGATCCAGTGTAAAATAGACCGGCACATCCTTTAATTGTTCCAACGTCTCAGATAAACCGCCAAAATCAAATCGGTTCGTCTCGACATGTTCTTTTCCCCATGCAAATTCTTCCCTGTCGCCGGAACGAATTCCAAACTGATGAATTCGTCCGTCTCCGATCAATTCCTGACATCTTCGAAGCACACAGGCATGTGACAATTTCACGCCAAGATAGTCATCCCGCAAATCCGCATGTGCATCAAAATGTATAATATGTACCTCCGGATATCGCCTCTGGATCGCCCGAAAGGCGCCCAATGTCACCAGATGTTCGCCGCCTAACATAAACGGAATTTTTCCATCATCCAAAATTATCTCCGTTCGTTCTTCAATCTGATCAAGACACAACGCCGTATCTCCGAATGACAGTTCAATATCTCCGCTATCCATCACCGGAAGATCGATCAGATCTTTATCCTGGTAAGGACTGTAACTCTCAATTCCAAATGATTCCCGCCGGATTGCAGAACTCCCAAACCTTGTACCCGGCCGATAGGAAGTAGTGGAGTCAAAGGGCGCTCCGAACAGAATCACTTCTGCCTCTTCATAGTCTTTATCACATTCTAAAAAAGTTTCTGTATTTTTCCCAAGCATATTGTCCTCCTTTTGTCAAGACCTGCTTGCAAGCCTCGTGTATCGGATAAATGATATCGTTACAGTTCACTCGCAATGTCACTAAGTTAAAGAATCACCAATACACAGTTGCCGGACATGCTATATGTTTTACCATGTAGGGCTATCTGCGAACGCCGGCACTTAACGAACTACAAGAACCCTGAGTTTAGTACCGTTGCGTTTAAAGTTAAGCGAAAGCGTGCCAGGAATGATAAAACATATAGCATATCCGGCAACGTCCGGCTTAACTTAATGACATTGGTTCACTCGTTAGCCAGTAAACAGTCACCGAGTGTGGCGTACGTATGAACAGTAACATAATATCAATCATTCTCCTCCGGTTCCACATCTTTCAGCAATTCTTCCACATACGCCGGAATATAAAATGCACCTTTATGTAACATCGTGGTATAATACCGACACTTTAATCCGCGCGCATTCCATCTTTTCT
>CAJOMI010000111.1 GCA_905235545.1 uncultured Lachnospiraceae bacterium
GAATGCAGGGCGTTTGATGAAAGAGGGACGTGCAGGTGCTGTTAAATTAGAGGGAGGAAAGGAAGTATGTCCGCAAATCAAAGCGATCGTGGATGCAGGCATTCCGGTCTGCGCACATCTGGGACTTACACCGCAGTCCATCAATGCCTTTGGAGGATTCAAAGTGCAGGGAAAGACAGAGGCGGCAGCGAAGAAATTGATCGATGATGCAAAGGAAGTGGAAAAAGCGGGTGCGTTTGCCGTGGTATTGGAATGTGTGCCGGCTAAGATTGCGGAGATCGTGACGAAAGAAGTTTCGATACCTACGATTGGAATCGGTGCGGGAAATGTCTGTGACGGGCAGGTTCTTGTATATCAGGATATGCTTGGTATGTTCTCTGATTTTACACCGAAATTTGTGAAGCGGTTTGCCGATATCGGAAGTATTATGAAAGAGGCATTTGCATCTTATGACCGTGAGGTGAAAGCCGGTACATTTCCGGCTAAGGAGCATGCGTATGATATCAGTGATGATGTCTTGGAAAAATTATACTAAAGGAGATTAAAAAAATGATCATTTCAGGTTCGATTGAAGAGACGAGAAAACAGGTAAAGGAGTGGAAAGCGCAGGGACTTTCCGTGGCTTTAGTACCGACCATGGGTTATCTGCATGAGGGGCATAAGAGTCTGATGGAACGTGCCAGAAAAGAAAATGATAAGGTAGTGGTCAGCATTTTTGTAAATCCGATGCAGTTTGGCCCGAATGAGGACTATGAAGCGTATCCGAGAGATTTGGACAGAGATTCCGGTATTTGTGAGGATGCCGGAGTGGACTGGATCTTCCATCCTGAAGTGGAAGAGATGTACGGACCGGATTTTTCAGGCTATGTGGATATGCATACGCTTCCGGAAAAGCTTTGCGGTGCCAGCCGCCCGGTACATTTTCGCGGTGTACAGACCGTGGTGAGCAAACTGTTTCACATTGTTCCGGCAGACCGTGCTTATTTCGGACAAAAGGATGCACAACAGCTTGCAATCATCCGACGCATGGTGATGGATCTCAATTTTGACATTGAGATCATCGGATGTCCGATCATCAGAGAGGAAGACGGACTTGCAAAGAGTTCCCGAAACACATACCTTTCAGAGGATGAGCGCAGACAGGCAGTGATCTTAAATCAATCATTGGAAGAGGCGATGAAAGCGATTGAAGCCGGAGAGAAAGATGCTTCCAAGGTGAAGGCGATCATCGAAAAGAAGATCGGTACCTGTTCACTTGCAAAGATTGACTATGTAGAGGTTGTCAACTTTGATAATATACAGCCAATCGAAACCATAGAAGGAAATGTTTTGATTGCCATTGCGGTCTATATCGGAACCACACGTCTCATTGATAACCGGATCATCATGTGACGGGAGAAAACCGGAATATGTGTTTTGGTGTGAAGATATAAATCTATTTAAGAAGTACACAGGTGAAGCAGAGAGAATTCGAAGTGGGAGGAATTCATAATTATGTTAGTGAATATGTTGAAGGGAAAAATCCACCGCGCGACGGTTGTACAGGCGGAACTTAATTATGTGGGAAGTATTACGGTAGATCCTGTTTTGATGGAAGCAGCAGGTATATTGGAATATGAATATGTACAGATCGTTGATGTTGAAAATGGCAATCGTTTCGAGACATACACGATTGCCGGAGAGCCGGGTAGCGGTATGATCTGCTTAAACGGAGCTGCAGCAAGACAGGTTGCGGTTGGAGATCACATTATTATCATGTGCTATGCACAGATGACACCGGAGGAAGCAAAGGAACACAGACCGAAGGTGGTGTTTGTAGATGGCGAGAACAATATTAAGAATGTATCACGATATGAAAAACACGGTGAATTGAGTCCGGAGGTATAAGGATGTTAAAGGGAAAGACGATTGTATTGGGTGTGACGGGTTCCATAGCTGCATATAAGATTGCCAATCTGGCAAGTATGCTGGTAAAACTCCATGCGGATGTCAATGTGATCATGACAAAAAATGCAACTAATTTTATAAATCCTATCACATTTGAGACTTTGACAGGTCATAAGTGTCTTGTTGATACATTTGACCGTAATTTTGAGTTTAATGTGGAGCATGTATCGCTGGCAAAGAGAGCGGATCTGTTCATGGTGGCTCCGGCATCTGCCGATGTGATCGGTAAGATCGCAGGCGGAATCGCGGATGACATGTTGACGACTACCATCATGGCATGTAAAGCGCCAAAGTATATCGCGCCGGCTATGAATACCAATATGTTTTACAATCCGATCGTACAGGATAACCTGAAAAAGCTCAATGAATATGGTTATCAGATCATATCCCCGGCAGAGGGTTATCTTGCATGCGGAGATACGGGAGCCGGTAAACTTCCTTCCGAGGAGACATTACTGGCCTATATCACAAAGGAACTGCATTATGAGAAGGATCTGGCCGGCAGGAAGGTTTTGGTGACGGCAGGTCCTACCATGGAAGCAATCGATCCGGTTCGCTTTTTGTCCAATCATTCCACCGGAAAAATGGGATATTCGATTGCAAAATGCGCGATGGAACGAGGCGCGGATGTGACACTGGTCACAGGTAAGACGTCTATTGCACCGCCGTCCTTTGTCGATGTGGTTCCGGTCATCAGTGCGCAGGATATGTTTGAAGCGGTAAGAGACCGGTTTGCGGATATGGATTTCATTATCAAATCTGCTGCGGTAGCGGATTATACGCCGGTGACAACGGCAGAGGATAAGGTCAAGAAATCAGATGATGATATGGTCATACCGTTGAAACGCACGGTGGATATCCTCAAATATGTGGGTGAACACAGACGACCGGATCAGGTGATCTGCGGATTTGCAATGGAGACGAAGGATCTGATCGAAAACGCCACGAAGAAATTGGAGAGTAAAAATGTTGACATGATAGTGGCTAATAATTTAAAGGTATCCGGTGCAGGGTTTGGAACCGATACCAACGTAGTCACGTTTATCGAAAAATCAGGGATCAAGGAGCTTCCGCTTCTCTCAAAAGATGAAGTCGCAAAGGTAATCTTAGACGAGATGCTTACACTTGCCGGACCGGTAGGTTAAAGGGCGGAAGAACTTATTCTGATAAAAGTGCAGGCATTGTCTGCGACAATAGAATCAATGATGGAGAGAACGATGAAAAAGGTTTTAATTTTAGATATTGACGGTACTTTGACAAACAGCGAAAAACAGATCACACCGAAGACATTAGAAGCGCTTCTTCGGATACAGGAGGAAGGGCATACGATCATATTGGCGTCCGGCAGACCGGCCCATGGTGTTAAATGGGTTTCCGATATTCTGAAACTGGAGCAGTACGGAGGGTATGTGCTCTGTTTCAACGGTGCAAGGATCACCAATGTAAAGACGAAGGAAGTTGTCCATCAGCAGTGTTTTCCGAAGGAATGTATCGCACCGCTTTATGAATTTGCAAAGAAAAATGATATGGGACTTGTCACATACGAGGAGGATCATGTAATCACGGGGACAAGAATTGATGATTATATGGAGTTTGAGGCAAGGCTCAATTATATGAAACTTCGACAGGTGGATGACTTTGTTTCTTATGTGGATTTTGATGTGAACAAATGTCTGTTCACCGCTCCGGTTGACAAGGCTCCTGCTTTGGAAGAAGAATTGGTTGCGCTCTATGGTGAAGTACTCAGTATCTATCGTTCCGAACCGTTTTTTATCGAGGCAATGCCGCCCGGAGTGGATAAAGCGGCATCTCTGGATCGATTGTTCAAAATCATCGGTGTGGACCGGAAGAACACGATTGCCTGTGGGGACGGCTTCAATGACATCTCCATGATCCGTTATGCGGAGGTTGGTGTGGCTATGGCAAATGCACAGGATGTTGTCAAAGAAGCAGCAGATGTGATCACATCAAAGACAAACGATGAAGACGGACTGTTAGAGATCATAGATCGTTTCTTCTAAAACGACTATAAAAACTCATATTGTCAAGAAAAAAGTCTTGACAATATGAGTTTTCTTGTATATACTAAGTGATGTTGTTGTAAAGAGAAAATACTTTACACGAGGTAAACAGATGGAAAAGATAGTGCGACAGGCTTTGCTGTATGATTTTTACGGAGAACTTCTGACAGAGCATCAGAAGTCGGTATATTCCGACATTGTTCTGAATGATCTGTCCTATTCGGAAGTGGCGAGAGATGAAGGAATCAGTCGTCAGGGTGTATTTGATCTGGTGAAGCGCTGTGATAAGATATTGGAAGATTATGAGAGTAAGCTTAAACTGGTCGAGAAGTTTATGGAGACGAAGGAGCGTGTCAGCCGGATTCATGAGTTGGCGACAGACCTTAAGAGTATGACCGACCGGGATCAACTTACAGAGAAGATAAACGAGATCGAAGAGATTTCAAGAGCGATTTATGAGAGTTATTAGTTCATTGGATAGCCGTTTGCAGGATTGACAGGCGGTAGCAGGAGGGTATTGTTTATGGCATTTGACAGTTTATCCGATAAAATGCAGAATGTTTTTAAGAAGTTAAGAAGCAAGGGTACACTTACCGAAGCAGATGTCAAGGAGGCAATGAAAGAGGTAAAACGTGCGCTGTTAGAGGCTGATGTCAACTTCAAGGTAGTGAAACAGTTTATCAATGCCGTAAGTGAACGGGCGGTCGGTGAGGATGTATTGAAAGGTCTCAATCCGGGACAGATGGTCATCAAGATCGTTAAAGAAGAGATGGATAAGCTGATGGGCTCCGAGGTCGCAGAGATTAAACTGCTTCCGTCAAATGAAGTGACCGTCATTATGATGTGCGGTCTTCAGGGTGCAGGTAAGACGACAACGGTTGCAAAACTGGCAGGTAAATATAAGGAGAAAGGCAAACAATGTCTTCTGGCTGCCTGTGATGTGTATCGTCCGGCTGCGATCAAGCAGTTGGAGATCAACGGCGAGAAACAGGGAGTTCCTGTCTTTACCATGGGGACGCAGAATTCTCCGGTTGACATTGCCAAGGCGGCAGTGGAACACGCAGCAAAGAACAAGATACAGATTGTATTTTTGGATACTGCCGGTCGACTTCATGTCGATCAGGACATGATGGATGAACTTAAGCAGATCAAGGAGAATGTTGCGGTTACATACACCATTTTGACGGTCGATGCCATGACCGGTCAGGATGCGGTCAATGTCGCAACGAATTTCAATGATCAGATTGGAATTGACGGTGTGATTCTTACCAAGTTAGACGGAGATACCCGTGGCGGTGCCGCTCTTTCCATCCGGGCAGTGACCGGTAAGCCGATCTTCTATGCCGGCATGGGAGAGAAACTTTCCGATCTGGAGCAGTTTTATCCGGATCGTATGGCGAGCCGTATCCTCGGAATGGGGGATGTTGAATCTCTGATCGAGAAAGCGCAGAATGCGATTGATGACGAGAAGGCAAAGGAGATGGA
>CAJOMI010000112.1 GCA_905235545.1 uncultured Lachnospiraceae bacterium
TGACTCTCTCCTGCTCCATGGTATCACGGTCACGCACCGTTACCGCACCATCTTCCTCCGAATCAAAATCATAGGTTACACAGAATGGTGTTCCGATTTCGTCCTGTCTTCTGTAACGCTTGCCGATATTGCCGCGATCATCATATTCACAGTTGTATGTCTTGGAAAGTTCAGTGAATACCTTTTCTGCGCCTTCACCCAGTTTCTTGGAGAGCGGAAGTACACCGATCTTTACCGGAGCAAGTGCAGGGTGGAAATGAAGCACGGTTCTGACATCTCCACCTTCCAACTCTTCCTCATCATAAGCGGAACAAAGAAATGCAAGTGTAACTCTGTCTGCTCCAAGAGATGGTTCGATGACATAAGGAATATATTTGGTCTTTTTCTCGTCATCAAAATACTCCATTGGCTCACCGGATGTATTCTGATGCTGTGTCAGATCGTAGTCGGTACGGTCTGCGATTCCCCAGAGCTCGCCCCATCCAAATGGGAACAGATACTCAATATCCGTCGTTGCCTTACTATAGAAAGATAACTCTTCTTTATCGTGATCTCTGTATCTGGTCTCTTCCTGATTCATTCCAAGATCTTTCAACCAATCAATACAGAACTGTTTCCAATATGCAAACCACTCAAGATCGGTATCCGGCTCACAGAAGAACTCAAGTTCCATCTGCTCGAACTCTCTGGTACGGAAGGTGAAGTTACCCGGTGTGATCTCATTTCGGAAAGACTTACCGATCTGACCGATTCCGAACGGAATCTTCTTTCTGGAGGTTCTCTGTACATTTTTGAAATTGACAAAGATACCCTGCGCTGTCTCCGGTCTTAAATAAATCGTATTCTTTGCATCCTCCGTGACGCCCTGGAACGTCTTAAACATCAGATTAAATTCTCTGATCTCCGTAAAATTATGTTTCCCACAGCTTGGACAGTTGATCCCATTCTCTTCAATATAATCGGCCATCTGTTCATGACTCCACGCATCGACAGAGCCTTCTATCGCGATTCCTTTTTCTGCCATATAATCCTCTATGATCTTATCTGCACGGAATCTCTCATGACATTCCTTACAATCCATTAGCGGATCGGAAAAGCTTCCCAGATGTCCGGATGCCACCCATGTCTGCGGATTCATCAAAATGGCACAATCCACACCTACATTATACGGATTTTCCTGAATGAATTTCTTCCACCATGCCTTTTTCACATTGTTCTTCAATTCCACACCAAGATTGCCGTAATCCCATGTATTCGCAAGTCCTCCATAGATCTCTGATCCCGGATATACAAATCCTCTTGCCTTTGCCAGTGCCACAATTTTGTCCATCGTTTTTTCCATGATAATTCCCTACCTTTTTCTTTATTTAAAAATAATAATTGCCGTTCCGTTGCCCGATGTCGTTGCAATGTCATCTTTGACCGTTACTTCATCATTCCAACAAAGGATAGTTCCCTGAATCACGATATCCTTTGCATCATCTATCTGCAAAACCTTTGCATTATCCGGATCTGTAATGTCAGAAAGGTTAAAAGAAGTACCTGCCGGCGAAGAAAAAGTACCCTTTAACGAATCCGGATCCACATTTGAGTATGCATCCAACACACAATCCAATTCATTAAATGTATTGTAACCGGCAATGTCCTTATATGTCAGAACCAATTTGACTTTACTCATATCCTCTGTATTGATACTCTTGACTTCGATTGCATGGTCTTTTCCCTCGTTATAAGAACTGACCTGATCCTCAACATAGGATTTCACCTCGTCCGCCTTCACCGGTGAACCTGTAAAATCCTCCACCGCAACTTCCGTCAATGTCCCCCTCTTGCCGATAATCAAAGTATTCTTTTCATATTCTTCCGGTTTGGCTGAACAACCGGCAAAAATAATGATACATACCAATGCGATCGCTGCTAAGTTTATCCTTTTCATCTTTTCACCTCAAACACTATCTTATGTCTGCAAACCGTTACCGCCTGTCAAGACTCGCTTGCGAGTCGGATTCAAATCTACCCCGGCAGACATACTCCTATTAGAATCCGTCTTAATTCAACTCATACATTTTACACACAAATAAGGAATATTTCAAGACAAAGAAGCAAGAATTTCCAAGGAGTTGAATTTTGCAGGCACATGTTTTGCAAAATATTCCCCAATTACCTTCTCCAATTCTTCCAGAATCTCCTCCGAAAGTTGAAAGGTAAATAACTGATCCAGCGAACTGCTGATGATATACTGCAGGGTGTAAACGGTAGACTCCTGCAAGATGCGGCTTCCTTTCACCCGGATTGCACATTCCGCACAGAGTAATCCGTTCCACTGCAAAGAAAAGGCCTTTACCGCTTCTTTTCTGCAATGAACACAGGAAAAAGCCTCTAATGCCTCTCCGTCATACACCAGAAGTTTCAGCTCAAAAATTCTGCGGATCAACCGGTTTGCTATGTTTTTATTCGACAATGCTTTGAGTGACAGATAAAGAAGATTCAGAATATTGGCATCTCCGATTCCCTCTACGCAAAGATATTCGAGTACCTCACAAAAATAAGTGCCGTAGCAGATTCCCTCAATGTCATTCTTCACATCTGTAAAATACTCTTTGATCTCTCCTCCCTGCAAACCATACGCATCATATCCCTCCCGAAGGGTAAAGGTGCCGAAATTGAACGGTTCACTGATCCCCCGGTACGGACTGTTTGGTTTTCTTGCCCCGTTTGCAAATGCGGTGATCTTACCCCGCTCTCTGGTGAGGATGACCAGTCGCTTGTCATAATCCTTCACCGGCATACTGCTGAGCACGATGCCCGTCAATTCCACATTTTCCCGCAACGCTACCTCTCCCTTTTCATTCGAAACTGTCTAATAGTCACTCTCTTTGTATCCGTAGTTCTTGAGAAGGAACTCACTGTCTCTCCAGTCTTTCTTCACCTTGACCCAGAGTTTCAGATTGACCTTCGTATCCAGCAGCCGCTCCATATCCTGTCTCGCCTGCGTGCCGATCTTCTTGAGCATTGCTCCCTGTTTGCCGATGATAATTCCCTTGTGGGAATCCCGCTCACAGACGATGGTCGCATCAATGTCCACGATCTTACCGTTCTCCCGGTCTTTCATCCGGTCAATGACCACCGCAATTCCATGCGGAACTTCCTTGTCGAGACAGCGAAGCGCTTTTTCTCTGATGATTTCAGCCACGATCGCACGTTCCGGCTGATCGGTTATGGTGTCTGCATCATAAAACTGCGGTCCCTCATCCAGATAGGAAAAAATCGTGTGGATCAGTTCATCCGTATTCTTATCCCGCAATGCGGAAACCGGAACGATTTCCTTGAAATCATACACCGTTTTGTATGTGTCGATCGCCTGAAAGATCTCCTCTTCCCCGACGGTATCCGTCTTGTTGATCACCAGAATTACCGGCGTATGCACCTTTTGCAGTTTTTCAATGATATAGCGTTCTCCGGCTCCGATGAAGGTGGTCGGCTCTACCAGCCAGAGGATCACATCCACTTCGTTCAATGTGTTCTCCGCTACATTCAGCATATATTCGCCGAGTTTATTCTTCGCGCGGTTGATTCCCGGGGTGTCCAGAAATACTATCTGCCCCTCATCGCTTGTCAGCACCGTTTGAATCCGGTTTCTCGTCGTCTGTGCCTTATTACTTGTTATGGCGATCTTTTGTCCGATCAAATGATTCATCAGAGTGGATTTTCCCACATTCGGCCGTCCGATGATCGTCACAAATCCCGATTTAAATGTTCCCATACGTTCTCCTATTCCTGTAATCGTAAAATCCCAGATAACTTATATCCTGTCGTTTTGCAGGATGTTATAAACTTCTCACCTCTCCGAACAGTTCCTTTTCCTTTCCGATCACCTCTTCGTCACCCAGAGCCGCGATCACGTTCTTTGAAAGCGCCGCTTCCATGTAAGGTGCCAGAGATCGAATCGTCTCCACATCGGTCGACAGGATTTCATCCCGGTCCTTCTGAAGCTGCTCATCGGTGATGCCGGACAGATAACACAGGAAACTGTAGGATCCCTCGGCAGAAGGCGTCATCGGGCTGTCAAGTTTTGCAATCGCTCCGATGATATATTTTACCATGTCCCGATCGGACGCGTCGAACTGCTTCACATATTCCGCTGTCTGTCTGTACGTCTCATAGGTCTTAGAAAGGTTCGGATCTCTGTAAGAGGTGAAATACGCATCACCCAACCGGTTGAAGTTACACATACATCCGTAGGCACCGCCTTTTACGCGAACCTGAATCCAGAGATAATCATAGGATAGGATCACCTGAAGTACCTGAAGCGCTCCCGTATATTCATAACCTTTTTCCATAAAATTACCGGCTGTCGCCACATACTGTACCTTGCTCGCCGTCCGGAATCCTTCATTTCGGATCGTCAGATCAAATTTCTGTACCGTGACATCCTCTTTCTCCGAATTCAAATACTGTTTCATGGAGCGCAATGCATCCTTTACGGTATCCTCGATCGCATCCTGTCCCGTATAGGAAATGATAAGGTTCTCCGGTTTGGCAAAGGCATGAATCGCAGCGTTCAGATTCGCACAGATCTCCTCGTATTTCGCGTCAAAATTGCTGTTTAAATCCGATACAAATTCGTAGAACTGAATTCCCTCCGTGCACTCTTTTACATAGGATGCCTCAGATAAATAGGACATTGCCCGGTTTGCCATAGACGTATGTCCGCTTTCCGGAATTCCCATCTTCATCTGGGATGTCATCTCGGCAAGTATTTCTTTCATACGCTTTTTATCCGTCACATGGGATGTAAACAAAATCTCCTCCATCAGTGCAAGGGCATCGGAGAGATTCTCATGCAGTGCCTTGGTGCGGACAGAAAGACCGATCTTGTAGCCGCCCAGTTCCTCTCTTACTCCGATTGTACTGACATTTACTCCGATTCCACCGGTCATTAGATCAATGGCATTTGCAAGACTCGCATAACTGTGTTTATCCGTATCCACTTCTTTATATAGCGCGCTCAGCAGCGATACATACGGAAGCAGCGAAGCATCCACCGTATTCAAAGAGAAATAATATTCAAAATAGGAGATTCCGTTTGTAAAGATATCATGGGAAATGACCGGAATTCCCTCAATCTCGCTCTCTTTGTTCCTGATGTGCATCGCTTCTTTCCCGATATCCGAAAGTTCCAAAAGCGGAATCTTTTTAAGGTCTTCCTCCGGTGTCGGTTCGGACTGATAATCATTTAATTCCTTCGTCTGCACAACAAGCGCTTCAATCTCTTCCTCGGAAAGGCTGTCTTTATATGCCTTTAACTGCTTTGCTGTCTCCTCTTCGAGTTCTTTGTTGAGTCCCTTCTTCGGAACCGAGGTCACGATTGTCTTATGCGGGTTATCCAGTATATATTTTTTCAGCAATAGCAATCCGGTGTAATAATCCGTGCCGATCTGTTCTTTCAAAAATTCAAATTCTCTGTTGAATTTGAGACAGGTAAACGCTGCCTGATCGTCATAGAGCCAACTGTTAAATGAGGAAAGTCCGTACATAAGCCCCTTCGGATATCTGCCATAATTCGCTTCTTTTAATTTGAACTCAAAATGATTGAGCGAAGCGGAAAGGACTTCCTCGTCAAATCCCTTTTCCACGATATCGGAAAGCGTATCTTCGATGATTTTCACAAACCGGTCTCTGTCCTCTGTCCGACAGCCTTTTGCCACGATGGAATAAAACGGCTGCAGAACACTATCCTCATAAGAGCTGAACACATCATCACTGATTCCCGCATCTACAAGTGCCGTTTTGATTGGTGCGCCCGGAACATCGATGAGCGCATAGTCAAGAATCATAAATGCCAGATTGAGTGTCCGCTCCTCGCCGGTACCGATCACGCAGTTATAACTGAAATAGCTATTATTTTCCTCACTCTCCGAATCTGCGAGTGCATAATAGGTCGTAATCTCCTTTTTCTGCGCAAACGGCTTCTGATAGTGAATCTCGGAATCCACTTTCAGATAATCAAAATTCTTCAAATATTCCTCATGGATAAATTGAAGTTCCTTCTCGACATCCACATCTCCATACAGATAAATGTAACTGTTTGACGGATGATAGTATTTTTTGTGAAAATCCAGAAAAGCCTGATAAGTCAGATCCGGGATCGCCTTCGGGTCTCCGCCGGACTCCACTCCATAGGTGGTATCCGGAAACAGGGAGCTTTGAATCGCCTGCATAAGCTGCTGTTCCGCAGAGGAATACACACCCTTCATCTCATTATAGACCACTCCGTTATAGGTGATGGGAT
>CAJOMI010000113.1 GCA_905235545.1 uncultured Lachnospiraceae bacterium
TCCCATTTCTTACGCCATTTTTCTTCAATCAACCTATGATTGTACGCTGTTGCCATTGCATTTTCCTCCTCGTAATGGACTATTGGTCAGGCGTGTGCGAAATGAAAATGTTCTGTTCCGCGGTCGCCTGTAATTTTTTGATATTTTGCCTTAACTTAAATATTTTACCATACAGAGACGGAATGTCAAGATTTTCACGGTTTCTCGCCACAAGTTCCCCAAGGCTTCGTTACTGTTCAGACGTACGCCATCGAGTGTGGTATCGTATACAACACCCAAAACCTGTGTATCAGTCAATGCATGAACGGCAACGAGTTCTAACGCCAGTAAGTATACAGCAGGGCGGATGTCAACAAATTCTGAGTAAGACCCTCTGAGAACGTCGGCACTTGACGGATGGTGACGAAGGAACCATGCGTCTGGTACCGCTACGTTCAGAATTTGTTGACATCCGTCCTGCGTCCGGTAAACACTGATTTGTATCTCCCACTCCGTTTTATTCCCCGCCGGTTGCAAGATCCTCCGCCATATTGAGAGTCATCCTTCGAAGCGGAAAATAGAGCGACCCGCACAACAAACATGTGGATAACAATACACATACGACTGCCGTGACTACCGGAAACCGGAATCGCTGATTAAACAGCAAATGATAAAAGCGATTCAACACCAGTATATTCAGTACACTGCCAAACAAAAGACCGATTCCGTTTGCGAGCATATTTGTGATCACACCCTCCA
Source organism: uncultured Lachnospiraceae bacterium (assembly GCA_905235545.1). Taxonomy (GTDB): domain Bacteria; phylum Bacillota; class Clostridia; order Lachnospirales; family Lachnospiraceae; genus CAG-590. Next base: position 739 of record CAJOMI010000113.1, read on the forward strand.
GCAATACAATCCTGATCAACTGCGTCTTTGATACCCCGATCACTCGAAGCTGCGCCAACTCTTTTCTTCGCAGAAAGAGATTGCCCGCTGCCGTATTGATAATATTAAAGGATGACATCACCAACACAAAAACAACAATGGCCATGACGCCATACATGCTTTGAAGGAAACTATTGATTGTAGAAAGTTGCCATAAATAGTCAGATGTCATGCACATTGAATCGGAGTACATCAGTTCTCCATATTTAGACCGTGGTATATGATCAAAATGATACTGCATTCCGGTCATCATCGACTCATCGGTTCCCGTCACATCATAGTAAGATTCGAGCGGAAAGATCAACGCCAATTCATCCCCATAATCTCTAAAATAATTTGCATTTTCACTTACAATCCCCTCTATTGTATATGTCTTTATATCCCCCTCCGCAGTCAGTTGTTCGATATAGCACTGCGCCGCAATACGATACTCTTTATTAAAATACTTCTCATATTTCCAGTTGTACATTTCGCTACCGTCATCTTTGCCGTTCTTTTTTTCATACTCCTTCTGATACTGATCCATGTGTTCCCGGATCAGTTTCCTCAGTCTTGCCGTATTCACAAGCGATATCGTGTCTCCCACATGATAGTCCGTATATATGCACTTACTGTAAAACTCTATTTCATATGACAACCAGTCCTCATCCGAACTTTTGGGATATGCATAGCCGCCATTTACAAGGATCACGCCATTTTGGTCAACATCCAGGGTTCCTTCCACCAATTTGTCCTTCAGCCTCTCAATATCTTTCTGATCGTATCCATATGTTATCATCCGGTTCAGATTACTGATCCAAGACGCATAACCGTTATCCGGATCCGTCTTGTCCAATGAATTCACCATATCATATGATTTGTGTTTCCGGTCTCCTTCTGATGTATCCTGAAGAAATGAGTCCAGATAGTGTCCGTACACTTCCTCCCAATCAGCCAATACCATCTCCGCTGAATACATTTTCTTTGCCTCCACCGTTTCTTTCCAACCGGCTATTTCTTCCATGTATTCCACAGAAGGGAGGGTGCTTTGCACCTCATCGATGGTACTGTCGATATCCAATGTATTTTCATAATAGATCTGATAATATCGGGTTCGCTCATCGAGATCTCTCCGGTTGGCATAAACCGCACCATAGATTCCCATAAAAGTGATTACGCACGCAATTCCGATACCAAGCGTCCATATTGTTTTGTAAAATCTGCCCGGATTGCGCATGATACTTTTAAATGCATAATCCCCCTCGATTCCGAACAATCTGCCAAAAATATTCTTTTTTCTGATCCTAATCTTCTCTTTCCGTATCCGGTATTCACCCCGGACTGCACTAACCGGTGTCAGGTTTACAATTACCTTGCAGTTTTCCTCCGTGGCAAAATACAGGTCGCCAAAAAAGGCTATGAGTATCGGTATGACCGGCAATAGATGAAAGTCCATATTCATTTGGATAAATATCGCCATTATTTTGTCAAATGCGGTTCCAAGCATGATGCCGATCGCGATTCCAAATCCTTCCAACAGCATACCTTCCATGTAGACAATCGATTTCAGTTGTTTTCTGGTCGCTCCGATGCACCTGAGATTCCCGTAGTCCTTGATCTGCTCCATGGTGAACATCTGAATGGAATTTCGCAGGATTCCTACCCCAAACAGTGCAAAAATATAGGAGATCAGCAACACGAAAAGAAAAACAACGACTACCAGATCTCCTGTTTCCTGAAAATAGTCGGAATCAAGATAACGGTTCAGTATTCCGTTCACTCCATACTTTTCTGTCATCCTGGTAAGGATACGTTTCATCCGGTACGGCTGTGTTGTATTGATATAAAGTACCTGCGCATAGTGCTTATGCTCTCTCTCATCATAATATTCCCCTGTATACGCACTTTTTACCCTGTCATCCCTTAAAATCTGCTCTATCTGGTCTTCGGTTTCCGTAAACAGTATAATCTCATAATCTCCGTAACGGCTTCTGTCTGCCTCCTGCGTTACTCCAGCCGTAATTCAACAGAGTATAAAGCACCGCCACCGCCAGAGCAACGCCCATGATCGTCACAATACTTCTTCTCTGATTCAATTTGAGATATCGTGCTGCCAAATGTCTATAATGATTCATATTCTCCCCTCTCATCTGCATCTGCAATTCACAAAAATTGAAAAACGTACCCGGCGTCTAAGGCAATGTCATCAACTTACGGAATTCCCATATACAGTTGTCGTTCATGCTATACGTTTTACCATGTAGGGCTTTCTGCGCACGCCGGCACTAAACTTTTTATTCTCCCGCTGCCGTCAGATCCTCCGCCATGTTGAGTTTCATTTTTCGCATCGGGAAATACACAGAACCTCCCAGAATACAGAACGTCACCAGAACACAGAATGCCGCAGTTATATACGGGAACCGGAACCGGATGATTCCAAATCCCATACTCACCAGCGTAGTTCCCCCGCCTCCGAAGAGCAGTCCAAGCATAAACAAAAGAAGATACCACCGTATTAACTACTCCCTCTAAGAGGAGCATCCGTATCAACTGTCTTTTCGAGACTCCGATGACGCGAAGCTGTGCAAACTCTTTTTTCCGCAAATAGAGGCTGCTTGCGGTCGAATTGATGATATTAAAGGAACTCATCAGGATAATGAGGGCAACGACCAGTATAACGATGCGCAAAACAGACCAACTTTCATTTAATAAGTATTCAAACATCACATAGCCGGACTCTTCATAATCTCTCTGATCCAAAAAATAATCAACATTGACCTTCGACACCGCCTGTTCATATTTCTTAATTGAGAAATCGTTAAAGTGATATCCGAATCCCGTCATCATTGTGGAATCGGTTCCACTGATCGTATAATAGTTCTCCTGCGGTACAATGAATATGGGACCGACCGTATATTCCAGCGGATTTCCGTCTAAAATTCCCTCTATCGTATACGTCGTGTAATCGCCGGATGCGATCAACTGTTCCCAGCATTCCTGTGCGACGGCATTTATTTCATTGCGATATTCCTCTTTCTCCTCAAAATTATCACGTGTCTCTCCCGGCTGCAGATCCACACCATCTTCCGAGGTCTTTACTTCATATTGCAGCACCTCCTGATATTTCTCTGTTACCGGTTTCCATTTTTCCTTCACCATCTCCCGGTATTTTTTCATATCGACAAGATCAATCGTATCCCCCACCTGATAATCGGTATACTGTATATGCTGCCATCCGTCAATCATGTTTTCCAACTGCTCAGCATCACTCCACAGCAGATGTTCCCCGTAATTCACAAGGACCAGTCCATGTTCACCGACATCCAGAGTCCCGTCTGTCAGCGCAGGTTTTAATTTATTGAAATCCTCTTCATCATATCCTCTGATCTCCATATTGGCAATACCATTACTAAGCGAAGTAAAAACTAACCCTTTCTCCTCTGCGCTTTCGTATATGCGATTCATCCATGGCTCTAATTCACACGTCAAATCGTCTGTATAATGTCCGAAAACGTTACGATAATCCGCAACCAGGATGTCAGCCGCATAGAGCCTTTTTGCACTTTCCACTTCTTCCATATCCGCTATATTCTGCAGATAATCCGCAGACGGCAATCCACTTTCCACCGTATCGATCTCTTCATCGATGCCGAGTGGATGGCGATAATATATCTGATAATAGCCGTATTGCTCTTCATTTTTTTCAAGAATTCCCGAAACACTGTTGATCACCCCTGCCGTGGCGATAACCACACCGATTCCCAATCCAAAGATCAGCGCTGTCTTGCGGAAGCGTCCCGGATTACGCATGATGTTCTTATAAGCATAATCCCCTTCCACACCAAACAGCCGTCCCATGATACTCTTTCTTCTCACCTTGATCTTTTCCTTGCGGATCCGGTATTCTCCGCGAATCGCACTGACCGGTGAGAGATGATTGATCACCTTGCAACTCTCCCGCATAGCAAAATAAAGGTCTCCCAAAAATGCGATCAGAATCGGAAGGATGGGAAGAAAATGAAACCCTGCATTTACATGGTACCATTTTCCAATTAGAACACTCAGGATGCTGCCGATCACTATTCCCAATGCATTTCCCGAAAGTTCCAGGATCACTCCCTCCATATAAATGATTTGCTTTAATTGTCTTTTGGTTGCCCCGATACAGCGCAGATTTCCGTAATCTTTGATCTGTTCAAAGGTAAACAGTTCTACGGAATTGCGGACAATTCCAATCCCAAAGATTGCAAAAATAAAAGAGATCAAAAGCACCGTCAGTGCTATAATATAGAATATACTTCCATCGTCCTGCATATAGGTCTCTGCAATCGACATATTTAACACGCCATCCACACCATACTGTGCCTTCATTTTTTCCAAGGCGGAACGCATGCGGTACGGATGGGTGAGATTGATGTAAAGTGCATTGTCGTACTGTTTGGAACCCTCTGTGCTCTCCCTGTAATAAGGCCCCACATAGACACTCTTCACCCTGTCATCTGCTTTGATCTGCTCAATCTGTTCCTCCGTCTCCGTCAATAAAACAATCTCATAATCTGTTTCTTTTCGAGCTTCCGCTCTCGTCTGTAAGAGGCTGCTCCAACTAAAATTCAATATAAGGTAAAGAAGTGCCGTTGCCAAAGAGACACCGATCATCGTCACGATGCATCTGTTTTTATTGAGTTTCAGATAGCGCTTTACCAAATTCATATAATGATTCATTTCTATTTCTCCATATTTTATCGTTTATATAATTTTCCGTTACCTCTTTTGAACGGCATCGATCGGTCTTAGTTTCGCCGCCCACTTTGCCGGGAAAAATCCTGCCAGAACGCCCAATACGACAGCAAAGAAGAAGGCGGAAAGCGCAAGCCACGGCGGGATTATCGCCAGTCTGGTTCCCTTGGGATACTCCATCACTTTCACCGCCAGCCGGTTGATAAAAAGTTCCGTAATTCCATAAGAACTAAGAATACCGATCAATCCTCCGATTCCTCCGAGAATACCGGACTCCAGAAGAAACATCATAAGCAGGTCATCCGTGTCACAGCCAAGCACCTTCAACATACCGATTTCATTAATCCTGTCATAGACGGCAGTCGTCATGGTATTGCCGATACCGATCACGGCAACGACAAGGGCGATCATACCGATTCCTCCCAACATGATCTGGAGTCGTTTGGATTCTTTCTGCATGGACTCTACATATTCCTTCTCACTTTGCGGATAAAATCCCATATCCTGTATAATATCCGCAACTCTGTCCACATTCTCAATGTCGTCCACTTCCACGATGGCTGTGTCATAGATCCACTCTCTGTAACCGGTGTTGTCCGCCTTGAGCGGCTGTCCCGGAATCGGATTTCCTTTTGATATCTTTTTAAGATACTTCTTTGCACAGTCAATATCACAATAAATGTCATATCCTTCCACCATTCCGGTTATCCGGAATTGATCTTTTTTTACATTTTCTCCAACCGGAATCTCCGTATTCAGGCGTTCCCCTGTCAGATTCAATTTCTCTTCATCGTCCTCATACGTTTCATAATAACTTTTCTCCGAAGTATCATTGTACAAAAAATACAGGGCATCTTTTGAGAATAAAAGTTCCGGCTTATTGGCATCCGGATCAGGAAGCGATCCGTTTATTAAGGTGAGCTTTTCCATATAGGAAGCAGGAACTGCGGTAACAGAGGTATAGCATCTATATTTCCCATAAACAAGACCATCCGTTGGAATCTGCAATTCCGGATAAACTCCCGTCACATTATCAATTTTCCGAAAATCTTCCATTTTGGCATCTGTAAGCATATGCGTCCTGTTTTTACCTTCATTGACGCCGGTGACGATAATCTGCTTTGCGCCTCCCGATTTCTCTATATCTGTCATCAACTCCTCTTTGACACCGATTCCGACTGCAAGGAGCGAGACGATAGAGATCACTCCGATCACTACGCCTAAGATTGTGAGCACGGTCCGGGTCTTCCGTTTTTTCATGTTGTTTATGCATAGTTTCCAAATCCAATTCATAAACCTTGTCTCCTTTTCGTTTGGCTCATGTCACACAGCCCGGCAATTTATTCCTTCAAATCTGCAGCAAATTCCTCCAGCAACTGCTGTTTTCTCTTGCTTCTTTGACGCAGCAGATAAATAATTCCAACGATGACCAAAACCGGTATAAGCCACTTCAATCCCCTCTTTACCACATCCGACGCATGGGATTCCTCTTTTATCTTTTCCAGATTTTTGTATTCCGGTTTTTTAACGACGATATTGAGATTCTTCTGCTCGGTGTATACATTTCCCTCTTTGTCTTCATAGGTGATGATGAGCTGATTTAACTGTCCGTCTCCCTCGCCGGTCACTTTCGTCGCCTGCGTCAGAAGATCCGCCATACCGTTTTTTCCGGTTTCAATGTTGCCGACAAAGTTATCGGTTTCCATCAGGTTGTCTCCTATGATCTGAGCCGTCACATTGTGAACGGTTCCAAGTCCCAGATTGTTGATGGACGCTGTGATTTCCACGGAATCTCCAAGTTGCACCTCATTCGTACATGAGATATCCGTTACCTTTATCTTCTGTTCGAATTTGATCGGAATAAAGATGGCATCCTCCGCGTTATACTCCCATCCGCCCGTGCTCTCATACACGGTCTTTACCAGAATTTTATAGGATTTCTCCTCCAGTGCAGAGGTTGCCTCCATATGGAAGGAAAAGGTCTCTTCACTCTCCGCTGCGATCTGCTCACAATATGCCGTTCCCGCTCCTTCAGCCGGAATAAACTCTCCCCCATCCGTACTCACAGCAACCTTTATGTTCTTGACAGCCGCCTTAGCCGTGTTTTGCATGGTGATCTCCAGATGGAAATCTTTTCCCGCCTCGACCTCTCCTTCTTTAATCTTATAATCACTTAACATGACTCTCGGGGTAGCCGCCTGTAAGACATCACTGCTTAGCAGAATACAAGCACAAATACCCATAAGAAATACAATTATCTTCTTCATTTTCTTCACCTCATCTTTCTGATCAGTCCACAATCTCGCCATCCACCAGACGAATCATACGGTCTGCTTCTCTTGCCAGATCGATATTATGGGTGATGAGCACCAGCGTCTGATTGAGCTGCTTGACGGAATTCTGCAAGAGTGTCATAACCTCGTTACCGTTCTTGGAATCCAGCGCACCTGTAGGCTCATCGGCAAGGATCAAAGACGGACGGTTTGCCAATGCTCTGGCAATGGCTGCTCTTTGCTGCTGTCCACCGGACAACTGATTCGGCAGATGTTTTCTTCTATCCTGAAGTCCAAGGATTTCCATGATATGCTCAATATACTCTTTATCCGGTTTTCTGTGGTCTAATAAAAGAGGCATCATAATATTCTCCTCGACTGTGAGCACCGGGATCAAATGATATGCCTGAAAGACAAATCCGATCTTTCTTCTTCTGAAAATCGACATCTGATCATCATTCATCTTTGTGATCTCTTTCCCATCCACAACGATCTTCCCGCTGGTCGGAGCATCCACACCTCCCATCACATGAAGCAGCGTGGATTTACCGGAACCGGAGGCACCGACCACTGCCAGGATCTCCCCTTTCTCCACAGTCAGACTCACATCATGAAGTCCCCATACTCTTGTATCATTTTCTCCATATACCTTTGTCACATGTTCCATTGTTACAATATCCATTTTTTCTTCCTCCATTTAAATTTGGGTAACTATATTTTAATAATTCATTTTCTTGTACCTTTTTGTTCGTAAAACGATACCATGATGAATCAACTA
>CAJOMI010000114.1 GCA_905235545.1 uncultured Lachnospiraceae bacterium
GATTGCCAGCGCCCGTCTATCCAACGCATACGGTTCGGCACTTCCGGTGATCCGGCTGATCTTTACAATATAATCCTCCAACAGCCCCAGACTGTCAATCGGCTTTGCAATCGCATCCCAATGTGCTTTTGCAAGTCGTCCCGCCCGATAGCTTTGACATTTTAATAAAAATTGATAAATTGCCTGTGGATTGCTGTAATAATAAAAATGCGGAAATCCGGCAAGCATTGTATTTGTGTGAACCATGCAGGTATATTGTCGTTCAACAAAATCCTCTTCCCGAAAACCGGAGCCCTTATTCAGCCGTATTCTCTCCGGCCCTTTGCCTGTCTCTGTCTGTTTCGAGTCCGTTGCGACTCCCGATACCGGCTTCCCCGCAAGGAAAGCATTTCCGTTCTCCGTTGAATCCCAATAATGAAATTCATGTCCTTTTAACACCATGCCCTTTTCGCCGACCAATCCCGCATATTTACTCCCGGCCTGCATATAGCCGAATCGTGCGAGTCTCTCCGTCCGGAATCCCTTCCCCGGAAGTACACCTGCCATATTATAATGACCGCCATCGCTTCCCTCCAGTGTCTCGCCCAGATAGAGAAATCCTCCACATTCCGCAAGACACGGAAGTCCATTTTCACATGCAGATTTTATGGAATTACGCATGCGTTCATTTTGTTCCAACTCTTTTGCATAATTCTCCGGATATCCACCGGGAAGAATCAATCCGTCTGTTTGTACCGGTAATTCCGAATCCGCAATCGGTGAAAAATACACCAATTCCGCTCCCATTTCCTGCAAAAGTTCGATATTCTCCGCATAGCAGAAAGAAAATGCCGCATCTCGTGCCACAGCAAGGCGAACAGTTCCTTTCATATGCGGAAGAAACTCTTCCTGACTGTTGCCCCGTTTCTGCGTATCCTCCCAATCTTCGGATTCTGCCATCGCATCTGTCTCCTCATCCTTTTTAGATGCTGCATTGGCAATCTCCAACAGTCGATCCATATCTACCGTACTCTCCATCGTATCCGCAATCCTTTTGATCCATTCCTCAAAAGCAGTCATTTCTTCCGGTGCGATCAGTCCCAAATGTCTTGATGGTATTTCAAGATCTTTCAATTCCGGCAAATATCCCACTACCGGTATCCCACAGGCAGATTCAATCACTTTCCTGATTCGTTCATAATATCCGGCAGATACCCGGTTTAATAAAATCCCGCAAATACCACTATCCTCTTTATAATCGATGATTCCTTTGATTACCGCTGCGAGCGATACACTGGCTCCCTTTGCATCCACCACAAGAATTACCGGTGTCGCAGTTACCTTTGCCACCTCATAGGTGCTTGCCCGTTCAGAAGTTCCGGAAAGTCCGTCGTAATATCCCATTACGCCTTCGATCACAGCAATGTCTGCTTCTTTTGCCCTCTTACGCAAAAGATATCGGGTAACCGTGTCCTCCGTAAAATAAGTGTCCAGATTGCCGGATTCTATCCCCAGCACCTGTCGGTGAAACATCGGATCAATATAATCCGGCCCGCACTTAAACGATGCCACCTTTTTGCCCTGTCTTTTCCATAATTCAATAATTCCACAGGTAATCATTGTCTTCCCGCTGCCGCTCTTTGGTGCAGCCAATAAAATTCTTGGTAACGGATTCATATCTTCTCCCTTCCGAAACAGGTACGCATACGTCCGACTACGTCAGAACGATGCGATGTAGACCGGATTCTCTGCACACATCATATGATATCCGCCCATCTCTTTGCTTCTTGAAACGCCAATCTGCACAATCTCCATATTCGAATACTCCGGAAAGACATCCCTTATTTTCCGCAGTTCTCCAATCGTCTCCAATGTTACCGCATTCACGACAAATCTTGCGGCGTTGTTTTGTTCTCTGACTGCACGAATGATTTCTATCAGTCTGCCACCGCTGCCACCGATGAAAACATGTGTCGGTGCCGGCAAACCATCCAGACATTCCGGTGCCTCTCCCTCCACTACTTCCATATTGGAAATTTTGAATTTATCCCTATTGGCACGAATCAGATCAATTCCCGCAGCATTCCTTTCAATTGCATACACAATCCCCTTCGAATGCTGTAATGCCGCCTCAACCGAGACAGAACCTGTTCCTGCTCCGATATCGTATAGAACCGAATCTCCTGCCAACTGTAATTTAGCAATTGACAGTATTCGAATCTCTTCTTTTGTCATCGGCACTTTTCCACGGATAAATTCACTGTCTTTGATTCCTGCGTACATTCTGCATCCTCCCATGTATCATTACAATTACATCACGATCTGTCCCCTGTTCTTCCCGTATCTGTCACGAGAAGGATTGACAACGGATCAAATCGCTTTCCTATAAAATCGTCCGGACAACCCGTCACAATCCGTTCATCCGGATAGGACAACCGTTCCCCAACCGTCACGTTTATATGTTGCATTCCGGCATCCGTCAACTGCTCACAGAAATTCGAAACGGCGTCTTCGTCGCCCAACAGGGTACACACTTTCCCACATTCCGAAAGATGCCTTAACAGATCTTCCTGTTTGCCGTGACAACTCACCAGCTTCACATCATCCCATGACACACCGATCCGGTTTAGAAAAAACGTGACCGACGAAATACCGGACACAGGGATGAGTTTCCAACCGGATTGCGTCGTAAACTCCTGTCCGTATTCGGATATCCGTTGCTGATCGATCTCCGTTCTTCCGTCTGACAGGACTTCCGACTCCATATATTCTCTAAGCCCCTTTGCACCGGAATAAAAACCAATATCTCCGGAATAGCAGACTGCCGCATTGCGATACTCCGGATGATTCCTCAGATACGATACAATTTCATCCTTTTTATAACTGATGAAATGTGGTTTCTTCTCATAGCCATCCCATATCTCCAACACCCGCCTTGCCCCGATCAAGACATCGCATGACTCTAAAACACGGGCAGCCTCCCGTGTCAAAAGCTGATTGTCGCCCGGTCCCATCGCCACCAGATAAACCCTGCGCATAATCTCATCGCTGTTGCCGATTGTCAAACTATATTTTTCCTTTATAAAAGAAAGCGCCTCTTCAAAACACATACGGACTGCAGCCTGTTCTTCCGGCCTGCCAATGACGATCGTACAAATTCCCAAACGGAGCGCCGCCTCGCACTTCTCCTGATATCCGCCTGCACTCCCTGAGTTTTTCGTCACCACCCATTTGGCATCGGTCTGTCTGAACATACAATAGTTCATCTCTTCACTGAACGGTCCCTGCATTCCGATCAGATTCCTGCCCTCGAATCCCAACGCTTTGCATTTCTCCATTACAGAGAGTGTCGGAAGCACTCTTGCAATGCAGCGATTCTTATAATCCGGTATGATCGTAAATTTTTCCAATTCCTTACTTCCGGTCGTGAGAAAAATGTTGCCCGATGTATGGCAAAGATACGCAGCCGCCTGTTCGGCGTTCTCAACAAACAGAACGGAATCCTGCTCCTGTCCAATCCTTCGTTCTTCTATCTCCCGCCGCAATATCCGTATATAAGGTAACCCGATCCTCTCACATGCCGTCACAATATTCTTCGTCACTTCGACTGCATACGGATGCGTAGCATCCAAACAATATCCGACGTCCAGATTCTGCAGGAACTGCTCCATTTCATGCTCTGTCATTCGTTTGGAATATACAGAAATATTATCCGCATCCGGCAGTAAAGAAGCTCCATACTCCGTGGCAACGCAAACATATACCCGAAGATCTGTGTCTTGCAAACTTTCTGCCAATCTCCGCCCTTCTGTCGTTCCACCGAATATAACAATTCCCGCCATGTTCTTTCCTCGTTTCTCCCGTATTTACCGTAAAATTATAACACAGTTTCCATTACATTGAAAGTCCGTGCAGACACATTTCCAATGCTCTTAAGGCTAAAATTCGCTTGACTTTCCGTTCTGATTGCACTACAATTTAATTATTATTTCATATAGGAAATGCGATAACGAGGACAGTACATTCGGATTTTATCAACAGAGAGGGCTTTATGAAATGTCTGACGAAGGCATGTCTATGCTGGAAGAAGCCCGGGTAGAACCGTGTGGAAGACCACCTCCGAGCAGCCTCTAATACAGGCCGGTGACTCCGATATCGTCAACAAAGTGCTTATGTTTGCCGCGAAACAACGAATAACACTTTATGTATACCAATTACACGACAGATATAAGAATCAGGGTGGAACCGCGAGAATGATCGTCCCTGGCATAACATATGTTATGTCAGGGGCTTTTTGAGTTTTTCAAACCAAACTCTTATTTATCAACCATGCGAATCTCCATGATCGGAGTTTCCGTATTCAAAGAAAGGAGAATGCTTATGAACGTAATGGAAAATGTATCAACCAAACTGACAGATGCGAAGGAAACCTGCCACAATGCCGCAACCACCGCCAAGGGAAATGTTTGCAATTTTTTTGATGAGGAGACCTCTCTTCCACGCAAAACGCTTCTTGTGCTTCTCTTGATTACAGCATTAGTCGGCATCATAACCGGATTTCTTCTTTTCCCGAACAAAAAAGGAATCCAGATCAATATAACCGATTCGGACGATGACTTTGATGATGAAGATTAAGCGTAACTGTTCAGCCCTGCTGAATAGATACATTTAAACGCCAAGAATCAATACAGGTGATTGTGAAACTACGATTTACAGATTTTTATTTATGCATATGATATAGTTTCATCGCAGACACATTTGCACAATCGTTTCAAGTGTAATAAGCAGTTCCGCAATCACCTACACTATTATTTATATGATACAAGGAGAACATATCATGAAGATTACTTTAAAAGACGGCTCTTTCAAAGAATACGAAAGCGCCTTAAGCGTACTCGATATTGCAAAGGATATCAGCGAAGGGCTCGCAAGAGTAGCCTGTGCCGGCGAAGTGGACGGCAAAGTGGTAGACCTTAGAACCATCATTGACAAGGATTGCAATCTGAACATCCTGACATTTGATGATGAAGGCGGTAAGAAGACCTTCCGTCACACCACAGCCCACATTCTGGCACAGGCTGTAAAACGCCTTTACCCGGATGCAAAGTGTACCATCGGCCCTGCCATTGATGAAGGCTTCTATTACGATTTTGACATGCCTTCCATCGGAAGGGAAGAACTTGACAAGATCGAGGCAGAGATGAAAAAGATCGTCAAGGAGAATCTTCCGATCAAGAGTTATACACTCCCGCGTGAAGAAGCGATCAAACTCATGGAAGAAAGAAATGAGCCATACAAAATCGAGTTGATCAATGATCTTCCGGAAGATGCTGTACTCAGTTTCTATGAACAGGGCGAATTTATTGACCTCTGTGCAGGCCCACACCTGATGAGTACCAAGCCGG
>CAJOMI010000115.1 GCA_905235545.1 uncultured Lachnospiraceae bacterium
CTCTAAAATGTTGTAGCCTTTGCCTTCAAATGCGGCACGGAATCCTTCTTCACGCATTACGCAGGAATCTGTTGCTGCATTTACATTGATGATACCGATGTCACCGGATGTAACTCCGTCTGCCTCTAATTTCTTGATCATCTCTTCACCGGCCAATTGTCCTGCTGCCTTATTATCTGTTGAGAAAGTTGCCTCTGCATCTACGTTTGCAGGAGAGTCAACATAAACGATTTTTACTCCTGCTGAAACGGCTTCGTTTAATGCTGAAGAAATAGCATCCGGACCGTTTGCTGCTACCAGAATTGCACTGTAACCACCTGCTACTGCATTGTTAACACACTCAATCTGCTGTGCATCGTCTTTCGTGTTCGGTGACATGAAAGAAACAGTTACACCGAGTTCTCCGGCTGCCTTTTGTGCACCTTCATTCAAGGTAACCCAATGCTGATCAATAGAATCCATTGTGATCAAGGCGATTTTGGTGTCGCCTCCTGCTGAACTTGCATTTTCGTTCGAGCTTTCAACATTTGAACTTTCTGTTGTCTCTGTTGACGCCTGGTCACTGCCGCCGCAACCTGTGATGGTCGCTGCCAGCATTGTTGCGCAACATAATAATGATAATAACTTTCTTTTCATACTTTTCCTCCTTTATTTTGACCGCTTATTTGCGGCAGTTTACGCATTTGATTTCTTTCTGGATAATTTGCCGCTTCTGGATATAACGTCCATCAGAACGGCAGCCACTACGATAACACCAATTACAAGTCTCTGAATACCAACCTGTACGCCAATCATATTTAAACCATTCTCAAGCGTCTGCCATACTGCAGCACCCATGAAAGTTCCAAGAAGCAGTCCGGTTCCTCCATTCGGTGATACTCCACCGATTACGCCTGCAGCAACACCATACATCTCATATGTATTACCTGCTTCCATATTACCCATACCGGCCTGTGCACAGAGAATCAATCCGACAAGCCATGAGCAAATGGAACTGACTAAATATGCTTTTGTCGTTGCACCAACAATATTGACACCGGACAACTTTGCTGCATCAATATTGGATCCAATCGCATAAATGTGTCTTCCTGTCTTTGTCTTTGAAAGAACAAAGAAGAAAATAATGAAAACAATAAAAGCAATCCAAAATGTATTATATACACCTAATGTTTGGCCGTAATACAAAACGTTCTGGAACCGATCCGCCGAATCTTTTCCGATACCGGTAGAAATGGCGTCCGTATTACGGTTGCCGTTGATCATGTAAGCAATACCTCTTGCTGCAAACATAGTACCCAATGTAGCGATAAATGGAGGTAATCTGAATTTACCGACAAGAACACCATTGATCACACCCATAATCAGACAACAGATCAGGGCAACGGTGATTGCAATGATCGGATTCACACCCTTTACCATTAACTCAGCGGAAAGCATTGCGCTCATGGCAACCTGCGATCCGATTGAAAGGTCAATGTTTCCTGTGATCATAACATAACTCTGTGCAATACCGATCAATAAATATTTGGACATGGATCGCAACAGATTCATCAGATTCTCTCCTGAAAATACCGTAGGATTCATAATACCGAATACCGTGTAGATTATGATCAAACCTACAAAGGCCGTCAATGAAGCTCCCATACCACGAATTCCTACAATTCTCTTCCATAGACTTGTTTTTTCACGGTTCATTTTTTTATCTCCTTTTCGATTAATTACTTCCTATTTTTTTATCTTCAAATGATGTTGCCAATTTCAGGATTTCGTTTTGTGTGGTATCTTTCGCCATTACCTCTCCGGTAATACGACCATCACACATTACAACGATTCTGTCAGCGATACCCATTACCTCCGGCATTTCGGAAGACACAAACATAACTGCTATACCCTGTTTCTTTAATTCATTCATCAGATTGTAAATCTCTACTTTAGCACCTACATCAATACCTCTGGTAGGTTCGTCAAAGATAACAACTCTGGAATTTCTGGCTAACCATTTTCCGACAACTACTTTTTGCTGGTTACCACCGGAAAGATTTCCGGCAAGTATGTCTACATTCGGAGTTTTAATCTTTAGATTTTCAACCGTCTGATCACACATCTCTTTTTCTTTTTTGGAATTAACCACTCCGGCTTTGTTACATACCATATCCAAATTAGGCAGCGTGATATTATCACGAATACTCAACTGGGTACACAGACCATCTTTTTTTCGATCCTCAGGAGCCAACACAACACCGTTTTTGATCGCATCCATAGGGCAATCGATCTTGACTTCATGACCGTCTACATAGATCTGACCACTGGTTTTTTCATCTACACCAAAAATCGCTCTTGTGGTCTCTGTTCTTCCGGCTCCCATCAAGCCTGCAAATCCAACAATTTCACCCTCATTTACAGAAAAGTTTATATCTCTTACCATTCTTCCTGCATTCAGGTTTTTCACCTCAAAAACAACTTTTCCTTTTTTGCATTCAACTCTCGGGAATTTCTCTTTGATCTCACGTCCAACCATGTTGGTTATGATCACATCCATTGTTATATCTTTGAAATCCGATGTTAAAATGTATTGACCGTCCCGCATGATCGTCACTCTGTCTACGATATGCTGTAATTCTTCCAATCTGTGAGAAATATAAACAATTCCCTTACCCTCTGCTTTTAATTCCTTAATGATACGGAACAATTCGTCAATTTCCTTAGACGTCAATGCCGATGTCGGCTCATCCATAACCAGAATCTTGGCATTTACGGAAAGAGCTTTTGCAATCTCAACCATCTGTTGTTTGGACACAGGTAAATCTCCAACCACTTGTCTTGGATCAATATCGATTTTCAATCCATCCAGAATTCTTTGAGCTTCCGCTTCCATCTTAGCATTATCAAGTGCAAACTTTCCATATATCTCTCTTCCGAGAAACATATTCTCCGCAACCGTAAGATGTCTGCATAGATTCAACTCCTGATGAATAATCGCAACGCCTGCTTCTTCCGCCTGTTTTGGGGTAAGATTTCCGTACTCGTTTCCGAAGATTTCCAGTTGTCCACTGTCCCTCGTGTAAACACCACTTAATATTTTCATTAGAGTGGATTTTCCCGCACCGTTCTCACCGAGTAATGCCATTACTTCTCCGGAACGCAGTTCAAAATCCACATTGTCTAATGCTTTTACGCCGGGAAAGCTTTTGCTTACATTTTTCATTGAGACAATTACTTCATTCATTCACTCATCCTTCCTATCCTACATACTATAAGCATATATTTTATAATTGAATTATATACCAACTGATTCCTTATGCGAAAGAGGGATAGATTTTTACTTTTAGGGGTATTTTTATTATCGTTACCATTAACCTCTGACCGGACGGCATTGCAAAGCTGTTAACTTCTTAAAAAGAAATAAAAGTCGGAGCTTGTACCCCGACTGAGTTAAATTACTTATGTATCTGTCTGAGCTCCTGTATATATTCCTTGATTCTCCCGATTGCCAATTTCAATTCATCCAAAGAATAGGCATAAGAGATTCGTAAGAATCCCTCTCCACACGCTCCAAAAGCATCGCCCGGAACCACGGCCACTTTCTTTGCCTTCAACAAACCGGTGGCAAATTCCTCTGAGGTCATGCCGAATTCTTTGATGCACGGGAACATGTAAAATGCACCGTACGGTTCAAAGCACGGAAGTCCCATCTCCTTAAATTCGCTGAGCAGATATCTTCTTCGTTGATCATAAGCCTCCCGCATGCGCTCCACATCCCTGTCACAATCTTTCATCGCAGTGACTGCTGCGTACTGGCTCGTAGTCGGAGCACACATGATGGCGTATTGATGCACTTTTGTCATCTGCTCGATGATCATAGCCGGTCCCATGGCATATCCGAGTCTCCATCCTGTCATGGCAAACGCTTTTGAAAAACCGTTGATCACAATCGTCCGGTCCCGCATGCCCGGCAAAGACGCAATGCTGACATGTCCGCTGTTGTATGTAAGCTCCGCATAGATCTCATCCGACAACACATAGATATCATTTTTGATGATCACCTCTGCGATTGCCTCCAGATCTTCCCGCTCCATAATAGCACCGGTCGGATTGTTCGGAAATGGGAGCACCAGAAGTTTCGTCTTCCCGGTAATCGCTGCTTCCAACTCCTCTCTCGTCAATCGGAACTGATTTTCATTTTTAAGCGGAATCGTGACAGGCACACCTCCCGCAAGTTCCACACATGGCACATAAGAGACATAACAAGGCTCCGGAATGATCACTTCATCTCCGGGATTCAACATTGCACGAAATGCAGCGTCGATTCCCTCACTTCCGCCAACCGTGATCAGAACTTCCTTCCTCGGATCATAGGCAATATGAAATCTTCTGTCCGTATAATCGCAGATTGCACGTCTCAGTTCCATCAATCCCGCATTGGAGGTATAGAATGTTCTTCCCTTTTCCAGAGAGTAAATTCCCTCCTCCCTGACATTCCACGGTGTGTCAAAATCCGGTTCCCCCACGCCAAGGGAAATAGCATCCGGCATCTCGCTCACAATATCAAAAAACTTCCGGATACCGGACGGTTTCATCTTCAATACTTTGTCGGATAATGGATTTCTCATGCCGTCACCACCAGTCTTCCGTCTTTCTTCTCCTGTTCCAGCTTCGTGCCGGATTCTTTGTACTTCTTTAACACAAAATGCGTGGAAGTACTGAGGATCCCCTCCATTGGCGCAAGCTTACGCGCCACAAACTGCGCAACTTCCTTCATAGTCTTACCCTCGATGAATACTGCCATATCAAAACCGCCGGACATCAGATACAACGAAGTAACCTCTTCGTAATTATAAATCCTCTCAGCGATACGGTCAAAGCCCTCTCCTCTTTGCGGAACAACCTTCACCTCGATCAGTGCTGTCACTCTCTCATCTTCTGTCTTATCCCAGTTGATCACCGTATTATATCCGCAGATGATCTGCTCCTGCTCCATATCACTGATCGTGTTGATCACCAGGGACTCATCCAGTCCCAAAACCGTAGCAATATCTTTCGTGCTCAGTTTTGATTGATTCTGTATCAATTTCAAAATCTTACTTCTTACATCCTTCATACTTCTATCCTCACTATTTTCCCGGTAGTCCATTGCGAAACGCATCCGTATAGTAAACAACGATGTTGTGTAACTTTAACAACTATCATAAGCAGGTACTTTTGCAACCGTCAGTACTTAATGAGTAATTTATTGCGAATTTAGTACTGTTACGTTTGCAACGTAGTGCAAGCGTGCCTGCGTTGATTTGTTAAAGTGACACAACTCTCATAACCTATACTTAAGTTTTGCAATTGCCCGTTTTTATCCATCCACTATACCGGCAG
>CAJOMI010000116.1 GCA_905235545.1 uncultured Lachnospiraceae bacterium
CAGTGAAAAGGCATCCGCAAAAATGTTGAAACTTTTGAAAGCACAGCAGAGAAAGGGAAAGATTCCGGCCGGACTGCCCAAGGGAGTAAAAAGTGCAAATAAAACAGGGGAAACGAGTACACGTCAACATGATGCGGCAATCGTTTTTTCTAAGAATGCAGATTACATTATTGTTGTTATGACGGAGGGAGATGGTGCGGGCATTTCGCATATCCAGAACCTTTCAAGAATTACATATCGTTATTTTAACAAGAAATAGTAAGAAGCGAACTGTAACCGGGAAATGCAAAGGTGAAAATGTCGGTGAAAAAGATTCTTGCATATTAAGGGAAACAAGTGTAAAATAAAAAAAGAGTTGTTTGAAAAAGATGGTGTCTGATTGCGGCATTTTTGAGAGTCATATGGATATGAGAATGATTTGCAACTCACGATAATGAATCATAATATGGAGGGTATAAGATGTACAGTTTTGACGAAGTCAGTAATTTTGACGCAGAAGTTGCACAGGCAATGAATGATGAGATCAGCAGACAGAATGCAAATATCGAGTTGATTGCCTCAGAGAATATCGTAAGTAAGGCAGTTATGGCTGCAATGGGAAGTCCGCTTACCAACAAGTATGCGGAAGGATATCCCGGGAAACGGTACTATGGCGGTTGTGAGTATGTGGATGTAGTGGAGAATCTCGCTATTGAGAGAGCGAAAGAATTATTTGGATGCGAATATGTAAATGTTCAGCCACATTCCGGTGCACAGGCTAACATGGCAGCGTTTTTTGCAATTATGGAGCCGGGTGATACCTTTATGGGAATGAATCTTGCACATGGCGGACATTTGACACACGGATCACCGGTCAATCTTTCCGGAAAGTATTTCAATGTGGTGCCTTATGGAGTAAACGATGACGGATTTATAGATTATGATGAAGTGCTTCGCATTGCAAAGGAGTGTAAGCCAAAGATGATCGTAGCAGGAGCATCTGCTTATGCAAGAACGATTGACTTCAAGCGTTTCCGTGAGATTGCGGATGAAGTAGGAGCTGTTCTTATGGTAGATATGGCTCACATTGCGGGTCTGGTAGCAGCCGGACAGCATATGAGTCCGATTCCGTACGCACATGTGACAACAACGACCACACATAAGACATTGAGAGGACCGAGAGGCGGAATGATCCTGTCCAGCAATGAAGTAAATGAGAAGTATAACTTTAACAAAGCAGTATTCCCGGGCATTCAGGGCGGTCCTTTGATGCATGTAATCGCTGCCAAGGCCGTATGTTTGAAGGAAGCATTGACGGATGAGTATAAGGCATATCAGGCGCAGGTTGTCAAGAATGCAGCAACTCTTGCTTCTGCATTGACTGAGAGAGGATTTAAGATTGTATCCGGAGGTACTGATAATCATTTGATGTTAGTGGATTTACAGAACTTAGGTCTGACCGGTAAGGAAGTAGAGAAGTTGCTTGACAGTGTTCATATCACAGCGAACAAAAATACGGTGCCGAATGATCCGAAGTCACCGTTTGTTACAAGCGGTATCCGTCTGGGTACACCGGCAATTACAACCCGTGGTGCCAACGAAGAGGATATGATCGTGATTGCAGATGCTATTAAGGCGGCTGTTATTGACAAGAATGAAGAACAGGCAAAAGAACTTGTGAAGTCCATCACTTCCAAGTATCCTCTTTATGCATAATAGATTTCGGTATCTTCAAGAATGCGGAAGCATTTTTGAAATATCCACATAGAAAAAGGATGTTCCTGATTATTAGGAACATCCTTTTTCTATGTGACATGGTGCATTTGTCATGCTTGCATGAGCAAACAGCATTATGTGTTTACTGTTACTTGTGTGTTTGCTACGTAATGTTTTGTAATTAACAAAGCGGTAAAGCATTTACACTATCCCATAACATATCCATTAACTCAATCAGTTTAGACTTGGCAACAGATTCTTGAAAGATATCCAGGCATTCAATCGCTTTATCTCGATAGCTTTCAATCAAATCACGGGAATAGACAAATCCGCCTGCTTTTCGGATAAGCTCGGTAATCCGGTCATCAATACCGTCTTCATGAACTCCGTTTTTTAAATCCACAGCAATTTTTTTCAGTTCTTCGCCATAATCCGGATGATTAAATGTGTGAATGGCAGGCAATGTATAATAGCCGGTCCAAAAATCATTATGTATGGTTTTTTTGGATTCTTCATCCGTTGCGATAAAATCCATTAGATCATCTCTTAATTGGAATAATAATCCAAAGTATTCGGCAAATTTCTCGACGGCTGCTTTTTCACGTCTTGTACATCTTCCCTCATAAGCTCCTGCTCCACAGGCGATGGAAAACATAGCGGATGTCTTACCGATGATATTTTCAATACACATTTCCTCTGTTATGTTGGTGTTAAACTGATTGTCAAACTGTCGGACTTCTCCGTCTGACATAATTTCCAGTTTAGCAAACATATCCCGATACCACGGTTTCAATCTGAGATTGGTTCTTCCCAGGGTGGCAAAAATCATAAAATCACCGGCGTATACAGCCATGGCAGGACCAAACTTTTTGTAGACAGATAATTGACCGCGTCGTTGGTCAGCCCGGTCAATGACATCGTCATGAATCAGAGAAGCGGTATGACACATTTCAATGATGGCAGCAACTTCGGTTGCATCTACTTTTTTCCCTTTTAATTTGGAACATAATAATGTCATAATCGGACGGATTTGTTTGCCTCGGGCATTCAGAACCCAATCCATCATTTTTTGCATTGATTCACTGTTTGATTTGCATAATCTTTCAATATGTTTGTTTACTTTCTCTAATTCTGCATCCATTTCTGGAATCTCTTCAAAACTAATCATTCTTTTATCTCCGTAATAATCTTTTGTCGACAAAAATCGACGAAATGATTATATCATGTAAGCTAAGTTTTTGAAACCCTAAATTTGAAATAATAAATTTTTTTAATCGGTTCAAATTACTGCGAGAGCAGTGATAAGGGGTTGGTTTGGTCATTAATCTCTAAAAAGCATTGAATAGAGTCAAGAAATGCCCCTTCCCTCATAAGTGAAGAACAGGGGCATATAGAAGTTTCTTTTATTGGATATGATTCTGATCCAGGACCGTATTAACCGCAGATAACAATGCACATACGGAGGCATCGATGATATCATTTTTGATACCGCAGCCCCAGGTGACATTCCCTTCCGGGGATTCAATGCCGACATAGGCACAGGCCTGGGAATTGGAACCGACCTGTAATGCGTGTTCTTCGTAGCAGATCAGCTTGAAATCGATTGCGAAATGCCGTTTGATCGCATTGGAAACGGCATCCAGACGACCATTTCCGGTTCCGTGATATACTTTTGGCACGTCGTCCCGCTTGATGGTCAACTCTGTGGAGATCACACCATTTCCTTCCTGTACGAAATGACATTCATCCAGTTTGATCGCGGTTTTGATGTTGACATACCGCTGGTTAAAGATTCCGAGAATTTCTTCCGGTGACAATTCCTTATGTAAATGATCGGAGACATCTTTTACGGCATATCCAAGGTCTTCGCGCATTTTTGCAGGTAAATTGAAGCCGTAGCGCTGCTCTAAGATATAACCGATACCGCCCTTGCCGGACTGGGAGTTGATTCGGATCACATCGCCGTCATATTCTCTGCCGACATCGTGAGGATCCAGTGGGAGATAAGGAACGGTCCAGTCTTTTAAATTCTTTTCTTTTCGCCAATTCATACCCTTTGCGATCGCATCCTGATGGGAACCGGAGAATGCGGCAAATACAAGTTTACCGGTATAAGGAGATCGCTCATATACATGCATGCCGGTCACGCGCTCATAAAGCTCGGTGATCTTAGGAATATCGGAGAAGTCAAGTTTCGGGTCCACACCGTGCGTGTACATATTCATCGCTAATGTGATGATGTCCACGTTACCGGTACGCTCACCGTTTCCGAATAATGTTCCCTCGATCCGGTCTGCTCCGGCAAGTACGCCCAACTCTGCATCGGCAACGCCGCATCCGCGATCGTTGTGCGGATGTAAGGATAAGATAATGTTCTCACGGTTATGTAAATGTTTGCTCATATATTCAATCTGGCTGGCATATACATGAGGCAGTGACATCTCCACGGTGGCAGGTAAGTTGATGATGACTTTGTTGTCCGGAGTCGGCTGCCATATGTCAATGACGGCATTACAAATATCCAGTGCAAAATCTACTTCGGTTCCGGTAAAACTCTCCGGAGAGTACTCAAACTGATAATTACCACCGTCCTGTTTGGTGAGATCAGCCAACATTTGTGCGCCTTCGACGGCAATCTGTATAATCTCTTCTTTTGATTTTTTAAATACCTGTTCTCTCTGTGCGAGAGAAGTAGAATTATACAAATGAATCACGGCATGTTTGCAGCCTTTCACGGCTTCAAATGTCTTCTGAATGATATGTGGTCTTGCCTGGGTCAGCACCTGAACCGTTACATCATCCGGAATCAGATTCTGTTCGATCAGCGCTCTTAAAAATTCGTATTCTGTTTCGGAAGCAGCAGGAAATCCTACCTCAATCTCCTTAAATCCGATTGCAACTAACATTTTGAAGAACTCAATCTTATCCTCTAAACTCATCGGCACGATCAATGCCTGATTGCCATCCCGAAGATCGACAGAACACCATGCAGGTGCTTTGTCAATGTATTCCTTTTTGGTCCACTCTAAAGATTCCTCCGGTGGCATAAAATAATTTCTCTTATACTTGGTAGCATCCATCATAATCAATTACCTCCATTTCATGATATGTAGTCGTGCGTAGGCATCAGTTGGGGGCAAAATACCTTTTGACCCCAACATCATAATATAGCGTTTCTCGAGTGAAACTTGCGAACGAGTATTTACTTACCGTATAAAGTAAAAAAAGCTCTACGTCTCATATAATAGAGACGTAAAGCATGGCTTACGCGGTACCACTCTAATTCATACATAATTGTATGCACTCATTAAAGATACGGACTTCCTGTATAATGGAGTCTTATATCCTCCCGATATAACGGTTGGGTTCCGTCCTCACCTACTGGTTAACAAATGAATCAATTATCAAATCTGTCAATCGGTTCAGCGGGCTACTCAAAGGCGAGTTCAAATATCTCCTGCAACTGCTTCGCACCAACCGGCAGCTCTCTGAATACATCGGATATTCTACTATTCCTTATCACAGTATTTCTCAAGATAGGTTAAGGGTAACATAATCGGACCGGTGTGTCAATAATAAAATT
>CAJOMI010000117.1 GCA_905235545.1 uncultured Lachnospiraceae bacterium
GCCGGACGTTGCCGGATATGCTATATGTTTTCCATTTCGGGCACGAGCTAAAGCATACCTTCGAACTAAGCTCGTACCTCGCTAAGGTCTCAGGCATTTTGCTTAACTTTAAACGCAATGGTACTAAACGCATGACTCTTATGGTCGTCATACGTTAAGTACCGGCGCTTGCAGATAGCCCTACATGGTAAAACATATAGCATATCCGGTAACTGTGTATTGGCAAATTCTTAAGACAGGATAGGAGGAGGAAACAGCATGAAGTTTGAAGAAACGGTATATAATCAGCAGGAACCATATATTCAAAAGATGCCGGTCAAAAAGAAGCAGCTAAGTGGTGCAGATAAAGTGATCGCTGTCGTTATAGTGCTCGGACTTTTGATTACGCTGACCTGTATTGGAGTGCGATTTTACCGTATGAGAAAAGTAAACGCGGCGGTCACATTGAATAATGCACAGGAATTAGAGCAGTTTATCAAGCATAACGACAAAGAAATGTATGCATTTTATTATGGAATCCTTGCAGCGGCAAATCCGATATCGACATCTGACCTTCAGGGAAAATACATGGCAATTCGTGTTGATACAGAACAATATGTAACGTCTTATTACTATGACACCGATGGCAAGAGAAGAAGAAGATCTGAGTGGAAGCGTATATCGTCAAGTATGGAAAAGTCGGATGATCTTATGATGGACGGTGTTCCGGTTTCTTATTATTGGATGAAGGATCTTCCCTTCCGGCTTGCATATACCAAGGATGTCAGTTCTGAAAAAAGATACAGGTATTATGTGGTGGACGAAAAAATAATCGGTACGGCATTCATTGAAATGACAGACCAGCATCTCGTGAAGGGTATGAAAATGTATGTAGGTGACGAGATTGAACCGGCTAAGACAGCGGCGACATCATGGGTGCCAACGATCCTGACCATTACGATAACAATAATCATCAGTGTGATGATTAAGCTGGGGGATTTGATGCATCAAAATATGTAGATTTTTTACAGGAGAAAAGAGGTATAACAGAAATGAAAACTAAGATTTTTATTGATGGAAGTGAAGGCACAACGGGATTGCGGATCTATGAACGGTTTCACGGTCGGGATGATATTGAGATCCTCACCATTGACAGTGAAAAGAGAAAAGATCCGGACGAGCGGAAAAAATTGATCAACGCATCCGATATCACGTTTTTATGTCTTCCGGACGCAGCGGCAAGAGAGGCGGTCAGCCTTGTGGAGAACGACAAGGTGAAGATCATTGACGCATCCACGGCACACCGGACCGAAAACGGATGGGCATACGGATTTCCGGAACTCTCTGCAGATCACAGGGAGGCGATCAGAAACGGCAAGCGGATCGCAGTGCCGGGATGTTTTGCCACGGGCTTTATTTCCCTTGTATATCCGCTGATCGCAGGAGAGATCCTCCCGAAAGATTATCCGGTAAGCTGTTTTGCACTCTCCGGCTATAGCGGTGCGGGCAAGAGAGTGATCGCGGATTATGAGAGCGAAGACCGTCCAAAGACCTATAGTTCCGGACGGGAATATGCCCTCTCGCAGCAGCACAAGCATTTAAAAGAGATGCAGAAGATAACCGGACTTGTGAGAACGCCGCTGTTTTCACCGATCATTGATGATTATTACAGCGGTATGCTGGTATCGGTTCCCCTGTATGCGGATATGCTGGGTAAGAAAGAAACACCGGAGTCGCTTTTGGAATATTATGAAAAATATTATCAGGGTGAGCCGTTTATCCGGGTAAGCGCTGCGGACGATGAGATTGCCGCAAGCGGATTTATTGCAGGGAATGGTCTCTCCGGATGGGATGGCCTGAAAATCTATGTGACCGGCAATGAAGAGCGCATCGTGTTGTCTGCACAGTTTGACAATCTCGGAAAGGGTGCTTCCGGTGCAGCCATACAGTGTCTTAATATTTTGCTTGGATGTGAAGATGGTGTTGTAGACAGACTTTCTGACTCCGGATGTTTCCGGATAATGCTGACATGGGAAAGTCCCGATTGTGAGAGATTTGAATAGGATTGGAAAAGGTAACTGCTTAACAGGCGGTTACTTTTTTCTTTACAGTTTTAAATTATATCTGCTATAGATAAATCCTATAACCAGACATAATTATGTAGTATTTCCATTTTTCCTATCGACATAGTATACTACATAGCGTCAACAGGAACTATATAATATGCACAATCAAGAAGATGTAAATCGGAGTTTCGCAATCACCTATTGATCATACGACTGGAAGGGAGAAGATATGTCGGAGATTGTACTGGAAAATATTTCCAAATCATTTACAACAAAGGACGGAACGGTGGAAGCATTGAAAAATGTCAGCCTTTCGATTGAAAAAGGCGAGATATACGGTGTGATCGGAATGTCCGGTGCCGGCAAAAGTACGTTGGTACGATGTATCAACTTCTTAGAACAGCCGGATGAGGGAAGGGTCTTGATCGATGGTAATTCCCTGGGTGAATTATCTGAGAAGGAACTCCGGAAGCAGAGGGAACAGATTGGAATGATCTTCCAGCATTTTAATCTGCTCATGCAAAAAAATGTATTGGAAAACGTGTGTTTTCCGCTATACATACAAAATGTAAAAAAGAAGGATGCGAGGAAAAAAGCAAGCGAGCTTTTAGAACTTGTTGGACTTGAGGACAGGAAGAAAGCATACCCGGCCCAGTTATCCGGAGGGCAGAAACAGAGGGTTGCCATTGCGAGGGCATTGGCATCCGATCCGAAGATTCTGCTCTGTGATGAGGCGACCAGTGCTTTGGACCCGCAGACAACAGCTTCCATCTTAGAGCTTTTGCAGGATATCAACAAGAGGTTTGGGATTACGATCGTGATCATTACACATCAGATGTCGGTGGTCCGGAAAATATGTAACCGGGTTGCCATTATGGAAGATGGTGTACTTGCGGAGACCGGACCTGTGAGTGAGGTTTTTCAACATCCGAAGACGAAGGTTGCAAGGAAACTGATCCGGCAGGATATTGACTTAGAGGAGGAGATGTGATATGTGGACGCCTGAGATAACGAAAATGATTCTCGAAGGAATTAAGGACACTTTATACATGACCTTGTTATCGACCTTTCTCGGGTATCTGTTTGGACTTCCGATGGGTGTGCTGTTGGCAGTAACCGATAAAGACGGTCTGGCACCGAATGCGGTTTTATATAAGATTCTGGATGTGATCGCCAATATTGTGCGAAGCATACCGTTTTTGATCTTATTGATCCTGTTGATCCCATTTACCCGTTTGGTTGTAGGTAAGAGTACAGGCTCGTCCGCAACGGTGGTTCCACTTGTGGTGGCTGCAATTCCGTTTATTGCCCGTATGGTGGAGTCTTCCATAAAGGAGGTTGATCCGGGTGTGGTCGAGGCTGCCAGATCAATGGGGGCCGGCAATTTTCAAATTGTCTGGAAAGTATTTCTGGTCGAGGCGAGAACATCCCTGATCACCGGTGCGACGATTGCGATCGGAACGATTCTGGGGTATTCCGCAATGGCAGGAACAGTCGGAGGAGGTGGACTTGGCGATATCGCGATCCGTTACGGATACTATCGCTATCAGTCGGATATTATGATTGTTACGGTTGTGCTATTGGTTGTGTTAGTACAACTGTTTCAAACAGTCGGAATGCATTTTGCGTCCCGATTGGATAAAAGAAAATAAAAGTAGAGCAGAAAGTGAGGACAACATTATGAAAAAGAAAGTATTATCATTATTATTGGCAGGTGTTTTGGTGACCGGAGCATTGACCGGTTGCGGCAGTGAGGCAGCAAAAGAGGAGACAACGCAGGCGCAGACAGAGGCTGCAACGGAAGCCACCGAAGCAGAAGAGACAGAGAATACAGAGGCAGAGGCTACCGAAGCAGAAGAGAAGGAGAATACGGGTGAGACAACCGTGATCAAAATTGCGGCATCTCCGACACCGCATGCCGAGATCCTGGCGCAGGCAAAAACCATTCTTGCCGATCAGGGTTACGATCTGGAGATCACAGAGTTTGAAGACTATGTACAGCCGAATGAAGTAGTGGAGAGCGGGGAATTTGACGCAAACTATTTCCAGCATATTCCGTATCTGGACAGCTTCAATGAGGAGAAGGGAACCCATCTTGTCAATGCAGGCGGTATTCACTATGAGCCGTTTGGTATCTATGCAGGTACAAAGACATCGTTAGATGACATTGCAGACGGCGATACGATTGCGGTACCAAATGATACGACAAACGAGGCGAGAGCATTACTTCTTTTACAGGACAATGGAATCATTACGTTAAAGGAAGGAGCAGGTTTAGAGGCAACGGTAACGGATATTGCTGAGAATCCGCACAATATAGAGATTGTTGAGTTAGAGGCAGCACAGGTTGCAAGAGTAGTTTCAGAGAATGCTTATGTTGTATTGAACGGTAACTATGCATTAGAGGCAGGATTTTCTGTCGGCAAGGATGCGCTGGCTTATGAGAAGACGGATTCTGAGGCAGCCAAGACGTATGTAAATGTGATTGCAGTAAAGGAAGGAAATGAGAACAATGATGCGATCAAAGCGTTAGTCGATGTTTTGAAGTCAGATGCGATCAAAGATTATATCAACAGCACATATGACGGAGCGGTTATTCCTTTTGAATAATAGATTCCGATGGATTGCAGGAATGCGCTGATGAAACGGTCGGTGAAGTTTAAGCGCATTCTGCAGTAAGCATGCTGAAAATGTATTGGAAACGAAAGCGAAGAGATCTGCCATCATCACAAGATTTGTGGAGATGGCGGATTTCTTTTTATATATAGAAAAGAAAAAGAGCAGGTGGCATGTCTTGCCAATATATGATATAATGATGTGCGAAGCTAAGGGGGAAGCCCAAGGGACGTGCTTGCGAGAGGAAAAACATAAGAAAACAAGCGAGACCGAAGGTGGCATTTGATAGGAGGAGAGGTATGGCAGGAAGTCACATTGCAATTCCAACAGTTTTGAAAGTGGGGCAGGGGGCGCTCGGTAGTATCGGCACTTATTTGAAGGATAGCGGATTTCGACAGGTAGTTATTTATTTTGGAAACGGTTTGATTGAAATGCTTGGATATAATGTGATAGAGTCGTTATCACAGGATGGAATCACCGTATTGGAATATAAAGAATTGGATTCCATCCATATCGATGATATTATCAATCTGGCGTTTTCCATAGATACGAAGGCACAGGCAATCATTGGGATTGGTGGGGGTAAGGTTATTGATGCGGCAAAATATGCGGCATATCTCAGAAAACTTCCGTTTTTCAGCGTACCTACATCAGCCTCCAGCGATGGTTTTTCCAGTGCAAGTGCGTCTTTGATCGTGAACGGAAGGAGAACTTCGGTTCCGGCGCGGATGGCGTACGGAATCATAGCAGATACCGATGTCATCAGGAGCGCACCGGTGAAATATCTCTATTCCGGAATCGGGGATATGGTGGCGAAGATTACAGCTCTTTATGATTGGCTTTATGAAGACCAGAACGGATATGCGGAACTCAATGATTTTGCGATGATGATTGCAAAAAAGGCAGTCAACAGTTTTGTTCGGACGCCGTTTGAGTCGATAAGGGATGATCTGTTTTTGAAAGAACTTTTAGACTCCCTTGCACTTAGCGGAATTGCAAATGAGATCGCAGGGGGCAGTTCACCTACAAGCGGCAGCGAACATTTAATTTCACACGCGCTTGACAAAATGTTGGAGACTCCGCAGCTTCATGGAATTCAGGTGGGGATTGCAACCTATATCATGAGCAGGGTACAGGATCATCGCTATCAGAGAGTGAATATGATATTTACAGATACCGGATTTTGGGATTATGTAGCAACGCTCAACCTGAAAAGAGAGGATTATGAGAAGGCTATTGATCTGGCACCGTCCATTAAGCCGCATCGTCATACGTATCTTCATGAAGAGCAGTATCGGAAACAGGCAAAGGAGATTCTCTGGGAAGATGAGGTCCTGAAAAAGGTATTTGGATAACGGAGGGCAGGAAAATGCAGGATAGAGAGGAATTACAGCAGGATATATTAAAAGAACTGGTTGCGTATAGCGAGAACTTAATTCCGGCAGTACAGATGCTGATTGAAGAATTGCGCGGGACAGAGATTGAGGATACGAAAGCATTTCTGGAAGAGATTGTAACCGGAATCAACTGGGAGATTGAGGTGTATAACCAATGTGCTTCTCTGCTAAATGAAAAGAATAACTATATAGATAAAAAAGCAATGATACAGGCTGTGAAAGAACTTGGTATTTCTTTGAATACCGGGGATAATGAACAGATTGCAGAATGCATGGAACAGAATTTTTTACCATTTCTCAATCAAATGGCATTGGCAGCCAAATCCATTTTAAAAGAAAGAGAATGAGTTAAAAAAGTGCTTGACATGACTATATAGATTGTGGTATTGTATGTAACGATGAACTGCCGAAGACAGTAGGTACCGTTTGGTGTAAGCATAGCGCCTGCCGAGGAAGAGTCGTTTAAGTGACGTTTCGCCCTATGTCTTTGACATGGGGCTTTTCTTTTTTAGATATCGCGCAGTCATTAAATTTTATAAGGAGGCGCAGAAACGATGGCTAAGATTGAATTAAAACAGCCAATCATCGAAGAGATCAAGAACTATCTTCAGGACGCACAGTCTGTTGTAGTAGTTGACTATCGTGGTCTTACCGTTGAGCAGGATACCAGACTTCGTAAAGAGTTAAGAGAAGCCGGTGTTGTGTACAAGGTATATAAGAACACAATGGTTCGTTTCGCTATTGAAGGTACAGAGTTTGAGTCTTTGAAGGATGATTTAAAGGGACCGAATGCAATTGCTATCTCTACAACCGATGCAACAGCTCCGGCAAGAATTCTTGCCAAGTTTGCAAAAGAGGTAGAGGCATTGGAGATCAAGTCCGGCGTAGTTGAGGGAACATACTACGATCAGGCAGGAATCAAAGCAATTTCCAGCATCCCTTCAAGAGACGAGTTGCTTGCCAAGTTCCTTGGAAGCATTCAGTCACCGATTGCCAACTTTGCAAGAGTACTCAATCAGATTGCAGAGCAGCAGGGCGGTGCAGCAGAGGCATAATCCAGAGGCATAATCCTATATGCCATGAAAGTATGCTGCCGTGTGCGGCATAGAAGGTTTCAGTATATGAGACGGTTTTTATCATGCGAGGCGTGATACATTTTAACAGGATGCAGGACATCCAATATTAGAATATGGAGGAATAAAATAATGACGACTCAGGAATTTATCGAAGAGATCAAGAAGTTAAGTGTTTTAGAGTTAAACGAGTTAGTAAAAGCATGTGAGGAAGAGTTTGGCGTATCTGCAGCAGCAGGCGTTGTAGTTGCAGCAGCAGGTGCAGCTGATGGTGCAGCAGCAGGCGAAGAGAAGGATGAGTTTAATGTAGAGTTAACCGAAGTTGGTGCTAACAAGGTTAAGGTTATCAAGGTTGTTCGTGAAGTAACCGGTTTAGGTCTTAAGGAAGCAAAGGAAGTTGTTGACGGCGCTCCTAAGGTTGTTAAGGAGGGTGCTTCTAAGGCAGAGGCTGAGGATATTAAGACTAAGTTAGAGGCTGAAGGTGCTAAGGTTACATTGAAATAATTGTAACGATTCAGAACCCTATTCACAAAATGATCAAGAGAGATCATGATTTAATATGATAAAAGAGGCGAATGTGTATGTGTTCGCCTCTTTTTGGTTTTAATTCAGAGAACTCAGCATATCCTTGAGTTTTGTTGCTGCCCCGCTTAATGGATGGCTGGTATCCTCTACGAGACAGATATATCTTGCAGGTATGTCTTCGTAGAGAGGAATCTCACAAATATCATTGTTGTTCGGATAATCGTTCAATAGAATATCAGGGACAAACCCGATTCCCAGATCATGGGAGATAACGGGGATCAACTGGTCGGAGGTGGCGACCTCGATTTCCGGGTTCAGTATAAGATTCTGCGCCAGGAAAAAGTTGGTATAATATTCGTACGTAACGGTATTTCTGGAAAGACTGACAAATGGATATTGTATTAAGTCTTCCAAGTGATGTTTTTCATTTGCCAAAAACTGATATTTTGGACCGCCGATCAAATGTTCCCGATATTCGGTCAGACGAATTTCTTTAAATGGCTTCTTGATCTGGGGACCGGTGGTGATAACGGCAAAATCTGCCAATCCGTTTCTGACGGATTGGAGGGCCTGCGAGGTATGGTGATTAAAAATGTGGATGTGAATACCGGGATAGTCCTTTCGGAAATCCTTGAGCGCATCCAAAAGAATCCCATGTAATGCTGTTTCGCTTGCGCTGATGGTTACGGCGCCGCTTTCCAGACGGCTGGAATTGGAAAGCTCCAGTTCGGCAGATTGCAACTGCTTATAAGCCACAGACACATAACTGTATAGACGTTTGCCTTCCGGTGTCAGTGTGATACCACGGTTGGAGCGGATGAAAAGCGTACATCCCAATTGTTTTTCCAGATTATTCATGGAACGACTGATGTTGGGCTGGTTGTTCATCAAAATTGCGGCAGCGCGGGTGAAACTCTTGTATTTGGCTACATAGTAAAAAATTCGGTAATAATCATAAGTGACATCCATGGCAATACCTCCTGTATGAATTGCAAAATGAGTCGGGAAAGATATATATATAACAGCTATATAAACATGACATAATAAACATATTAAATATACATTTTACATCTGATGAAAAATATTATAAACTCTCATAAGGATAAAGTAAAGATAAAGGAGATGATTTTTTGGACGATTTGGCTCAAAGGCTGATGGTGGAACTGGAGTGTGAAACCGTTTTTACCATTCCGGTGTTTGGAGGAATTGCAATATCTGAAGCCGTTGTTGTTACATGGATTGTAATGGCAGTACTTATTCTTGCATCGATTCTTCTCACAAGAAATCTCAAAGTGGATCATATCAGCAAACGACAGGCGGTTGCGGAATTGATCGTCACGAAACTCGATGGTCTGGTGTCAGGGATGATGTGCGAAGAGGGGAAAATATATGTCCCTTATCTGATCACTGTGCTGATCTATATCGGTATATCAAATATCATCGGACTATTTGGATTTAAGCCGCCGACAAAGGATCTTACCGTTACCGTTACATTGGCGGTAATGAGTATCGTGCTGGTGGAGGCTGCCGGGATCTACCATAACGGTGTGAAGAAATGGCTTCACAAATTTATCGAACCGGTTGCCATCGTGACACCGATCAATATTCTGGAAGTGGTGACAAAACCGTTATCCCTTTGCATGCGTCTGTTTGGTAATGTGTTAGGTGCATTCGTTATCATGGAACTGATCAAAATGGTGGTTCCTTATGTGCTGCCGGCAGTGTTCAGCATGTATTTTGATCTGTTTGACGGATTATTGCAGGCATATGTTTTTGTATTTTTGACATCCCTCTATCTCAATGAGGCGATCGAGTAAATAAGATTCGATGATTCCAAATGTTTGCTGAATTGCGCAGATGAAAGTGTCAGAGAAGTTTAAGCGCATTTCACAACAAGAACGCCGAGAGCGTTCCGGAAAGAAACGAAGCGATTCATGACATCAGTCGGGTGAAAAAGATTTTTGCCCCACCATTATTATATAAAAAGGAGAAAATGAGAATGAATACTTTAATCGCAATTGGAGCAGGTATCGCAGTTTTAGGTGCACTTGGAGCAGGTATCGGAATCGGTATCGCAACAGGTAAGGCAGCAGAGGCTGTTGCAAGACAGCCGGAAGCAGAAGGTAAGATCACGAAGACATTGATTCTTGGTTGTGCGCTTGCAGAGGCAACGGCAATCTATGGTTTCGTTATCGCATTGATGGTCATCGTTATGTTGAAATAATGAGAAAGGCAGGATGGTAGAATGCTGAAGGTAGATTTTGTAAATATGGCCATTATGGTTGTCAATCTTTTGGTCCTTCTCATTGCACTGCGAATCTTTTTATTTAAGCCGGTTCAGAATATCATTGCAAAGCGGCAGGAAGAGGCGGATAAGCAGATTAGAGAAGCACAGGAGAGCAAATCCGAGGCCGAGGAACTTAAAACAAAATATGAGCAGACACTGACGGATGCAGAGAATGAGAAAAAACAGGTTCTCAGCGAGGCTAGAAAGACAGCGGATGCAGAGTATCACAAGATTATAGAAGATGCCCAAAAGACTGCCGATCAGGTAAAGGCGGACGCCTGCGCCGAAGCGGAAGAGCAGAAGGCACAGATTATCAGGAAGGCAGAGAAAGAGATTGCCGACATGGTTGTGGAAGCAGCGGTGAAAGTGGTTGGCGAAAAGAGTGGTGCAAAGGCGGATGACGCTTTGTACAACAAATTTCTGGGCAAAGCAGGTGATGAAGTTTGATGCAGGAGACGAAAGGAACCGATTCCTATAAGACAGAAAAGGAGTCGTCCGGAAAAAAAGAGATTGCAAAGTTAATATATGTGACTCCTCCGAGCAGTGAACAGCTGGATGGCATTCGTCGTTTTGTGGAAAGAGAGACAGGCAGTGCCAATGTAGAGATCATCTGCGAGGAAGATGCATCCATCAAGAGCGGTTTCATTCTTCGGACTGCGACGAAGGAATTTGACTGGAGTGAGCAGGGAAGAATTGAACAGTTAGAACAGAAGATTACCGATGCGGTCTTTTCGACGGATCGGAGCACGATGAAAGAGCAGGGAATCCTTTCTGTCCTGAAGGCAAATATTGATGATTTTGAACTGGAGGCAAAGGACAAAGAAATCGGTACCGTAAACTGGGTGGGAGACGGAATCGCCAATGTGGACGGAATCGAGCATGCCTTTTACGGAGAGATTGTCATATTTGAAAGCGGAATCAAAGGTATGGTGCAGGATGTCCGGCGAGATGAGATTGGTGTTATCCTTTTTGGAAGAGATACCTTTGTCAAAGAGGGAAGCAGGGTGGTCCGCACAGGCAAGATGGCAGGTATTCCGGTAGGCGATGCCTTCCTGGGAAGAATTGTGGACGCACTGGGTGAGCCCCTTGACGGACTCGGAGAGATCGTTTCCGAGGGATTTCGACCGGTGGAATGTGAGGCACCGAGTATTGTGGACCGACAGTCGGTTTCCGTTCCGATGGAGACCGGACTTCTGGCGATTGATTCCATGTTCCCGATCGGACGCGGACAGCGTGAGCTGATCATCGGCGACCGGCAGACCGGTAAGACATCGATCGCGTTGGACACGATCATCAACCAGAAAGGGAAGGATGTTGTATGTATCTATGTGGCGATCGGACAGAAGGCATCCACGATTTCCAAACTGGTGGGAAGTTTAAAGAAACAGGATGCCATGGATTATACGATCATTGTATCAGCGACCGCTTCGGATCCGGCACCGCTTCAATATATTGCGCCTTACGCAGGTACGGCGTTGGCAGAATATTTCATGTATCGGGGGAAAGATGTACTGATCATATATGATGATCTTTCCAAACATGCGGTGGCATACAGAGCCATTTCCCTGTTGCTCGAGCGCTCACCGGGACGTGAGGCTTATCCGGGAGATGTATTTTATCTCCATTCCAGACTCCTTGAGCGGTCTGCAAGACTGACCAAAGAGGCGGGAGGCGGTTCCATTACAGCGCTTCCGATCATCGAGACACAGGCAGGGGATCTGTCCGCATATATTCCGACCAATGTGATCTCCATCACGGACGGTCAGATCTTCTTAGAGAGTGATTTGTTCTTCGCAGGTCAGCGCCCGGCAGTCAATGTCGGTCTTTCCGTATCCCGTGTGGGTGGTGCGGCACAGACGAAGGCGATGAAAAAGGCAGCGGGAAGCATTCGTATCGATCTGGCACAGTACAGAGAGATGGAAGTGTTTACACAGTTCTCCTCTGAATTGGACGATAGCACAAAGAAACAGTTGGCACACGGAAGAGCTTTGATGGAATTGTTAAAACAGCCTTTGGGACGGCCGTTTAGCATGGCCGAGCAGGTGATCATTCTGGTTGCTGCCAATGCCGGTATTTTCAGCGATCTCGAGGTCAGCGCGGTAAAAGAATTCCGGGCGGCGTTGCTCGATGAAATGAAGAAGGAGCATCCGGAGATTATCAGTCAGCTGGATTCGGAGAAGAACCTGACAGACGATTTGAAAGAGACCATTATTGATGTGGCACAGGAGTTCAAGCATAGGGAAGGATAAGTATGGCGAACGCAAACGAGATTCAGAATCGAATAAAGAGTATTCAGGATACGATGAAGATCACAAAAGCGA
>CAJOMI010000118.1 GCA_905235545.1 uncultured Lachnospiraceae bacterium
GCGGTACGTTGAAATCACAACGAACCAATACTCTTTTTCCCTTTACATTGATATCATCAACGGATTTCTTATTCAGCATTGTTATGCTCCTTTCTTATTTATGATTTCACCCTTATTATGATGAAAAAAGGTCCGGTCCAATCGACCGGACCTTCTAAGGTCTTAATTGTTTACTGTATAATGTCAACCTGCATGCAAGCCTGTCCGACAATTTATATCTGTATGAATTATGCTAACTCTGAGAAGTACTTGATTGTTCTAACCATCTGGCTTGTGTAAGAGTTCTCGTTGTCATACCAAGAAACTACCTGTACCTCATATAAGTCATCAGCGATCTTAGCTACCATTGTCTGAGTAGCATCGAATAAAGAACCATATCTCATTCCAACGATATCAGAAGATACGATCTCATCCTCGTTGTAACCGAATGACTCGTTAGCTGCTGCCTTCATAGCTGCGTTGATTCCCTCAACGGTAACATCAGAACCCTTAACAACTGCTGTTAAGATTGTAGTAGAACCTGTCGGGGTAGGAACACGCTGAGCAGATCCGATTAACTTACCGTTCAACTCAGGAATAACAAGACCGATTGCTTTAGCAGCACCTGTTGAGTTTGGAACGATGTTCACTGCTGCTGCACGAGATCTTCTAAGGTCGCCCTTTCTCTGAGGTCCGTCAAGAGTCATCTGATCACCTGTATAAGCATGGATTGTTACCATGATACCAGACTGAACCGGTGCGTATTTATTAAGAGCATCAGCCATAGGTGCTAAACAGTTTGTTGTACAAGAAGCAGCTGAAATGATAGTGTCATCTGCCTTCAATGTCTCATGGTTTGTATTGTAAACGATAGTAGGAAGATCGTTACCAGCCGGTGCAGAGATAACTACCTTGCGGGCACCTGCATTGATATGAGCCTGAGCTTTCTCCTTGCTGGTGTAGAAACCTGAACACTCTAAAACAACGTCTACATTCAACTCACCCCATGGGCAATTGTTTGCATCAGGGAATGCGTAGATCTTGATCTCTTTGCCATCAACTGTGATAGAATCCTCACCTGCTGTTACAGTGTCAGCCTTCTCATACTTACCCTGTGAAGAATCATACTTCAACAAGTGAGCTAACATCTTAGGGCTTGTTAAATCGTTGATCGCAACTACCTCATAACCCTCTGCTCCGAACATCTGTCTGAATGCAAGACGTCCAATACGTCCAAATCCATTGATTGCTACTTTTACTGCCATGAATAAATTCCTCCTATGATTATTGATTGTCTTCCTCGTTCAGACAACCTACGCAACTATAATACCTTTTTTAAAATAAAATTTCAAGTATAAAATACTATTTTTTGCCAAATATGGACGATTTTCTTTTCCTGTGCTAAGATATATGCATGTCTCGGTACAAAAAAAGAGACGATCTCATTCATATTACATACCGGAACTCAATATGTAACCGGTTATCAATCACTGCAGAAAGAAGGGATTTTATGTTTGTAACGGATATGCACGTGCATTCTGCATTTTCCTCCGATTCCGTTGAAAAACCGGAGGCTATCATAGAGAAAGCAATCGAAAAAGGATATTCCTATGTTTATTTTACCGATCATCATGATGAGGATTTCCCGGTAAATCCGGCCGATTCAACAATGGATTTTCAGTTGGATTTCGAAAATTATATCCATACCTTGTCTTCCCTGCGTGACGCCTACGAGGGACAAATCGAAGTACGCATCGGCATAGAACAGGGAATCTGCCCGGAAACTGCCCCGAAGATCAACGATCTCTCCGGCCGGTATCCGTTTGATTTCGTCATCGGTTCTTCCCATTTGACATCCCTTACCAACGGTGATCCATATTACCCTTCCTATTACGAAGGGAAATCCAATATTGAAGCGTATCGGGAATATTTTGCCTCAGAAGTCGAGAATGTGAAACTCACGGACGGATTTGACATATACGGTCATCTCGATTACGCGGTGCGTTACTGCCCGGATCCCCATTTTGTATATCAATTTGATGACTACCGGGATATCTTCGAAACCCTGCTTCGTCTTCTGATTGAAAAAGGAAAAGGAATCGAGATCAACACTTCCGGAATCTCAAAGATCGGATATCCGCATCCGCATATAGAAGCCTTGAAATTATACCGGCAACTTGGCGGCGAGATCATAACCGTCGGAAGTGACGCTCACCAAAAAGAAAATATCGGTTATGGATTCCCACAGGCCGAAGAATTGTTGAAAGAAATCGGTTTTCACTACTATACTGTATATAAAGAGAGAAAACCTGAATTTATCAGGCTTTCCTGATATTTTCTATCAAATGTAAACCGGATATCCTTTCTTTTTACCTTTTGAACTTGGCATCTGAACATTATAATACTACGATCAATATGCATGCATCGGATCAAAATCAAAGGTCAATCGGAACGCCTTATCCGGAATGATTTCTTCCACAGAAGCCTCGATCCGGTTTTTAATATCCACAAGGCATGCATATTCCTTATGTTTCAGATAGATCACTCTGCGATATCTGTCATTCACTTTTGTAATGGTTGCATCACAAGGACCAATGACTTGAATGCCTTGCCCCGAATTTTCTGATGTTATACTTTCCTTAATCCAATCTGAATATCGAAGCAGACGTTCATGGTCTGTATCTTCCATAAAAATAGCCAACACGTGACAAAATGGCGGATATAAGAGCAAATTGCGATATGCTTTCTCGTGTTCATAAAATGACTCATAGTCCTGCTTTGCTGCCGTTTCAATACAGTAATGCTCCGGAGCATAGGTCTGAATCACCACTTCGCCGGGAAGGCTGCCTCTTCCGGCACGGCCAGCCGCCTGCGTCAGCAGATCAAAGGTCCGCTCTCCGGAATGATAATCATTTTCAAATAAAGTAAGATCTGCAGCGATCACTCCGACCAATGTAACATTTGAAAAATCATGTCCTTTTACGATCATCTGCGTTCCCACCAGAATATCCGCTTCTCCATTTGCAAACCGGTCAAGAATTTTTTCATAGGAATCCTTATTTTTTGTAGTATCTGCATCCATCCGAAGCGTCTTTGCATTCGGAAATAATATTTTAATCTGTTCCTCAACCTTCTGCGTTCCAATTCCAAATCCTGCAATATAATTTGACTGGCATTTTGGACAGACGGAAGGTTTCTTCTGCTCATAACCGCAATAGTGACAGACTAATTTCTCTCTCGGTGTCCTTGGAAAATGTTCTGTCAATGAGACATCACAATGCGGACATTTAAATACATGTCCGCAACTTCTGCAGGACACAAAACCGGCAAATCCCCTTCGATTGATAAAAAGCATAATCTGTTGTTTTTTTTGAAGTCGGTCAGCAATCAGGTTCTGTAACTGATTGCTGAAAATACTCCGATTCCCAAGTCGAAGTTCTTCCCGAAGATCCACTACGGTTACTTTTGCGAGGGAAGCATCTTCCTTTGCGCGATTCTTCAATGTAAGAAGCTGATATTCCCCTTTCATGGCACGATAATATGACTCTACCGATGGAGTGGCAGAACCAAGTACGACAGCCGCTCCGCATTTTCGGGCGCGCTCGATCGCCACCTCTCTCGCATGATACTTTGGTGGATAGTCACTTTTATATGTCGTCTCATGTTCTTCGTCAATCACGATAATGCCCAGATTTTGAAACGGAGTAAACAAAGCTGATCGTGGTCCGATCACGACAGAAACTTCCCCGTTTTTTGCTTTTTCAAACTGATCATACCTTTCCCCTTTACTCAGTTTGGAATTCATGATTGTCACTTTGTTACCAAAATGCTTACGAAAACGCTTTACCGTCTGATAAGTGAGTGCAATCTCAGGAATCAGTACAATTGCCTCTTTTCCCTGCGCAACGATCTGCTCAATGATATTTATATATACAAGCGTTTTGCCGCTTCCTGTCACACCTTTTAACAAATACGTTTCTGCATGACCTTCCTCATAGTCCGACACCACACGTTCAATTGCGGCCTTTTGCTCTTCATTGGGTGTTTCCAATGAGCCTCCTGCCGCATGACCATCATGATTGAATCCTGCATTGCTATCATCAGACTTCTTATTCATACCCGGTTCGGTACCGAGAACATCTCTGTAATAACCCTCTTCTTCTATTGCTATGACACCCTCCGCTTGCAACGCCTTCAAAGTAGAAGATGAAATGTTCAATTTTCCGGTCACCAATGTATATGGAATCTGTCGATCATCGATCAGTTCTTTCAGCAATCGAACCTTCGCCTTTGCATTTTTTTTGCGATAGATTGCCATGCGTTCTTCCGCTTTCTCTTTCGAAAGAATTAATGTAACCTGCTTATGCGTGAGTTGTTTTACTTTTTCTTTGATCGGCATGACCGTTTTTAATGCATTGATCATGGTTGAACCATATCGATCCTTGATAAAAGCCGCCAGTTCAATCAAAGAAGACTCAATCGGAATCCCTTCCTGATTGACACTTTCAATCGTTTTTAATCCATCTTCTGTAAATGAAGCCTTATCCGAAACGGATACTACATATCCGGTTCGCAAATGGTTGCCACGACCAAAAGGGATAGACACCTGCGTGCCTATCCTTATCTGTTCCGCCAATTCATCCGGTATGCGATATTGAAATGTGCGATCGATCGCCTCATGCGAAATATCGATTATTATATCCGCATATTTTGCTGACATCCTCTTCCTCCAGTATCTCTCTGATCAGTTCTCTTTCGTCCATGTGGTATTTCTTTCCCTTGATTTCCTGATAATCCTCATGTCCCTTGCCGGCAAGCACAATAACATCCCCTTGCTCAGCATTCATAATTGCATAACGGATTGCCTCTTTGCGATCTGCTATCTCCACAAACCTGCCATCTGTTTTTGCCATTCCGATCTTGATATCATCCATTATTGCCTGTGGCTCCTCATCCCTCGGATTATCGGATGTTATAATGGTAAAATCTGCCAGTTTACCGGACACCTCTCCCATTTCATACCGTCGAACCTTGGAGCGATTTCCCCCGCAGCCAAACAAAGAAATCAATCTTTTCGGGT
Source organism: uncultured Lachnospiraceae bacterium (assembly GCA_905235545.1). GTDB lineage: Bacteria > Bacillota > Clostridia > Lachnospirales > Lachnospiraceae > CAG-590. The sequence goes on from CAJOMI010000118.1 coordinate 5,060, forward strand.
GATATGCCCGAAGCGTATTCAAAATACTATCGAGGCTCATCGCATTATGTGCATAGTCGATCAAAAGGGTAAATTCGTTTGAAATCGGGATCAGTTCCACTCTCCCCTTGACGCGAATGGTTTTTAAAATCTCTAAGATTTTCTCCATCGGGACACCCATATCCTTTGCGACTGCTATGGCCGCAAGAGAATTGTGTACGGAAAACCCACCCGGCATACCGACCAATACATCAGCCTGCACCATTCCATCTAACTGATATGTAATTCCCAGATGTCCATCTTTTTCATAAAGGTTAAGATTCTTTGCCTGAATATCCGCTCCGTCTTTTTCGCCATAGGTCATCACCTCGCAGGTGTGTCCTTTTAAGATATCTTCAAAGTATGGATCGTCTATATTAAAAATCCCCTTTTTACAAAGCGTAAATAATTTGGATTTCCATCCAAGATATTCTGCAAAATCTTTGTGTTCATTCGGTCCGATATGATCCTCCGACAGATTTGTAAAAATCCCATAATCAAAGGAAACTCCGGCGACGCGGTCAAGCATCAGCCCCTGTGATGAAACCTCCATAACAACACTGTCGAGACCTGCATCCACCATCTTTTTTAATCTTCTTTGCATCACAATGGATTCCGGTGTCGTATTCGGAGACGGAATCACTTCGTCACCAATGATACTCTCAATCGTGCCAATCAGTCCGGTTTTATGTCCGGCTGCTTCCAACATGGAATGAATCATATACGTTGTGGTTGTCTTTCCCTTAGTTCCGGTAATTCCAATTACGATCAGTTGATCAGACGGATGTCCATAAAAAGCCGCAGAGAGCATTGCCATCGCATAGCGTGTATTTTCAACACGAATCACTGTGACCGCAGCAGGGACTTCTACCTCCTTCTCAACTACAAGAACCGATGCACCCTTATCCACTACCTCGCTTGCATATTGATGTCCATCCGACTTAGCTCCCGTGATACAGAAAAATAAATTGCCGGCCGTCACCTTTCTGGAATCATTCTCCACATCCGTCACTTCCGTGTCCAGACTTCCCTGTACAAGCTCATACGTTATCTCTTTCACAATATCCTTTAGCTTCATATAAACCCTCCCGATTTTCAAAAAATAAGAAAGAGGAAAACGGTTTACTCGTCTTCCTCATCTCCTACGATTTTTACCTTTCCCTCGTACAGTTCCTGTACGGCAATCGAAAGAGGTTTCTGTCCGTTATCTTTTACCAACGGCTGTTCCCCTGCAATGATCTGTCTGGCTCTCTTTGCAGTCGCCAAAACGATGGAATAACGACTTTGTACAACCGGCTGTTCTCCCGGTTCAACCTCACTGTTTACTACTTCCATTAAATCTGTGTAAGATGGATGAATCATTCTTAAATCTCCTTTCGAATCTGTGCTAATTCTTCTTTAATATTAGTAATATAATCTTTATTTTTAGATGTTTTGAAATTCTCTGCCTGAATAACAGCATGTACTTCATCCACGCAGGCATCCAAATCATCATTTACAACCAGATAATCATAATGTGACATATCGTCCGTCTCTTCATACGCACGTTTCAAACGTTTACGAATGACTTTTATGTCTTCCGTTCCTCTTCCCTCTAATCTTTCTTTTAAAGTCAAAGCATTCGGAGCCGTAATGAAGATCAACACCGCATCCGGATACTGTTCTTTGATATGCATAGCACCCTGAACTTCTATCTCTAAAATCACATTATGTCCCTGTTCAAGTTCTTCTTCGACAAACTTTCTAGGAGTACCATAATAGTTCTCCACATATTGTGCCCATTCAATAAAGCCATTGTAATCAATCAGATTTTCAAATTCTTCTACTGTCTTGAAATGATAATCTTTCCCGTCAATCTCACCAGGTCTTGGCGCCCTGGTTGTGGCGGAAACAGAAAGTCTGTAGTCATATTTTTCAACCAGTTTTTTTACAACGGTTCCTTTGCCGACACCGGAAAATCCGGATATAACAATCAAAACGCCCTTTTTTTTCATACGTCTCACCCTTTACTCTATATTCTGTATCTGCTCTCTGACTTTCTCAATTTCGGTTTTCAAATCAATGGCTTTATTGGAAACATCCAGCGAATTTGCCTTTGATAAGATCGTATTGGCTTCCCGGTTCATCTCCTGTGCGATAAAATCCAATTTGCGCCCTACATTGTCGCCTTCTTCCAATATCGCCTTTGTATTTTCAATGTGACTGCGAAGTCTGACCGTCTCCTCATCCACACAGATCTTATCCGCATAGATCGTCACTTCTGTTGCAATTCGACTCTCATCGATGGCTGCTCCATCTAAGAGTTCTTTAACCTTATCCTCCAATCGGTTACGATAATCCTCGACTAAAGACGGCGAAACGGATTCAATATAATCCACCATTGAAAGCATTCCGTCTAATTTACCGATCAGATCTTTCCTGAGTGCTTCTCCTTCTCTGATTCTGGATTCTACAAACTGCGTAGCTGCCTCATCCAGAATTGCGACAAGCTCCTTCCAAATCTCCTCTTCATTGACGGATTGTTCCTCTAGTGTAAACACCTCCGGAAATCTGGAAACCGCTACCGCAGACAGATCATTCTTCAGTTGAAAGGTATCCGCCATCTCACCCAGATATTTCACATACTCTGCCGCAATCCCCTCGTTGTACTTTACATAGAGGTTACTCTCTGTATAATCTTCATAGGTGATGAAGATATCCACCTTGCCTCTTCCGATATAATTTTTCAAGTGATTCCGAATCGCCGCTTCAAAATAATTCAGCTTTTTCGGCATCTTAATATTGATATCACAATATCTGTGATTCACCGATTTCATCTCGACCACAATCTTACGTTCTTTGGTCACACTCTCGCTGCGACCAAATCCTGTCATACTTTTTATCACAAATGCCAACTCCCCACTTTTTAAAATACACGTAATCTACATTCTTAAACAGGATGTAAATCAAAACAATCTTATATATTATAACTTACTCTTACGCAAAACGCAAGGTCATGACCATTTTTTCTTTCCTTGTTTTCCCAACCGGTTACAGTTCATGGAACAACTGCATGCCAAATCATAAGAAAACCGCCTATATCAACAAAAGGATCTGCTTTTTCAGCAAATCCCATTGTTGATTATTATCTCCATCTTATGTTAGTCGTGTTGTCATAAAGCTTCTGATTAAACTTGTTCTTGATCCGTATTCTTATTGTACTGTAATTTCTGTTCTGATATTTGGTTGTGAATACATATTCTGCAGAATCAGCACTCTTTCCGACTTTCTTCTTATACGTTTTACCACCGGCGGTTAACATTATCGTATCGCCCTTCGTTACATAGTAAGCTTTAATCGGAATCGTGTATTGGCAGGACCAGATTGTCTGTTTATAAGCCCATGTGCGACTATATACCTTTCTGGTAAGTGTCACTTTGTTTTTCTTGTATTCGACCGTCACTTTCATTTTCGAATTCAATTTGTGAAGTTTGTTTACCTTAATGTACTGATATCCTTTTTTCCCAATCTTAGTTTTATATGTCTTACCATCAATCTTAACGGTAACTTTTGCTCCCTGCTTTGAACTTACATACATTTTCTTGCTTCCGTAAGCCAAACCTACATATGTATTATATTTGAGGTTTTCTTTGAACCAGTTCTTTTTAACTACCACACTGACAGTAGTAGTTCTTCCTAAATTATCCTTGACAGTGATCGTAGTTTTCCCTGCCTTTTTCGGAGTGATACACACCGAAGAATAATTATAAGCAGTTACAGTTGCTATCTTGGAATTAGAAGAAACAGCTGATACTATTGATGTTTCGTAATTATTAGGATAAACATAGTAACAAGAGTATGGTATCTTCTTATCGAATACAAGTGAACTCTTTGACATACTAAATGGTGCATATGCACATTGAACCGTACATATCTTTCGAGTTCCGTCAGAAGCTGTGATTGTAATCTGTGCAGAACCAATTCCGGTTTTCTTTATTATTATCTCTGTCTCATTGGAGTAAGCATCATTTATGTAAGCAGTGGCGACATTTTTATTCGAGGACGCAACAGAAGACACCTCACAATCATAAGCATAAATAGTGTAGGTGGATTGATTCGCGCCTAAACTAACCGTTGTATTTGACAATGACCAATCCTTATATGATACCGTCATCACATATCCGTCACCGCGTACTCCGTAAGCATATATGTAGTATGTCTTTCCTCTCTCTAAATAAATCTCAAGCTTAAAGTTATAATATTCACCTCCGTCATCATTGTACCCCAATTGTTGCTGATTGGCATTGTACACCTTGATCTTTGGATCTCCATTGTTGTACAGAGATGACTGAAAAGTATATTTACCCGAAGCACCCGGGACAAATTTAAAATACTCGCCGCCGTTTCCGGCATCAATTACCTTGCAGGTTTTATTCACTTCAACTGAAACCGCATTAAGAAAACTGCTTCCCGATGTAGCAGCCAATACTGTTGTATTTGTAATATTGGACCATAAAATGATCCCGCAAACAATTAAATATGCTGCAAACATTATACTTCTCATCGATCTTCCCATTCTTCTCATATCGTACCTCCGTATCTCATCAATTATTATATCTCAGATAGAGATGCCCCCATTAAGAAAACTGCTTTCCTGTGTAGCAGTCAATACTGTTACATTTGTAATATCGGGCCACAAAATGATACTATTTCCTGTCTTACTTTTTAGAACAGTTATATCTTACTATATCCGACAAAAATCCGCCCCACACAAAAGTATAGTTTTCGTGCGAGACGGGTCTTTAATTTAGTCGGAGAAATCCCCCACATCTAAGCGATCGCGAAGGTGGGGGTTATGACAAGTTATACTCAGTCGGGGTACAAACCCAGACTGAGTGAAAACGCTCCACGAGGATGCACACGGATTCGGTTAGGAATTTGTCAGCTAAAGCTGACCCGACTCCGGCGCACAAGACTCGCAAGCGAGTCTTGACATTATCCGAAAAGAATGAGCATCGGAATCACATATGCAAGAATCGTCAACAGGATAGACAGTCCCATCCAGACGAAAAAGCCGATCAGTGCGGATTTTCCGATTTTTCTTGCTTTGATCGGCGTCTGATCTTTCCACACCAAATACAGAATCAAGCCAACCACCGGAAAGAAGAAGCTCAAAACATTCATGCCGGTGGAAGGAACATCCTGCGGATATCCAGTCTGCATGTAAATGGGTTGTTGGTATCCGGTCTGCAACGCGGATTCCGGGCGTTTTCGCCCGCACACGTTGCAGAACTGCTCGTCAGGCAACAGCTCTTTACCGCAGCCGTTGCAAAAAACCTTTTGCATTGCTCCGGCAGGAGCAGTACCATAGGGCATGGTATTGCCGGATTGATATCTGCCATTGAAGTAATATGTATTCTGAACAGTAGCATAATACTGTTGCTTCGGCTTCTTATACGGGCGCGTCAGCCACCAGCCCAGCAGGAAAAAGACGGGTATTTCAGCGGCGATCACAAGATACATAAGTCCCCCGCTGAAGAGCATCCAGCCAAACAGATCGCAGATGCTGAAAACGCCCGGGATGAACCATATTATTTTGCAAAACCGCGTGAGCTTGGTTGTCTTTTGAAAGGCCAAAATGCCGAACAATAAACAGATCACGAAGATACTAAGGTGACCAAGATAGGTCAGGAACATGAAGAAGTCATGGAAGCCATCGCGATTCCAAAAAAACAACACGACGCACAGGTTATGTATCGGAATCAGACACGACAGGGTCAACGTCGTGAGCAGAAAACCTCTACTTTTGCGCACAAACAGCGCGATTACCAGCAAAACGGAGATCACAGCACCAGCAATCTGCATGAGGTGAACCGTTCCGCCGCTAAAACTAATCACCAGTTGAAGGACTGCCCAGATAATTGCAAAAGGTGCCGCTATCGGAAATTTAATTTGCTGTTCTGTTTCGTTTTTTATCTCATCCATTGAAATTC
>CAJOMI010000119.1 GCA_905235545.1 uncultured Lachnospiraceae bacterium
GTGCAAAAATATGTGATTCCCGCATATCAGAAGCTATATGATTATGTGTCGGAGACGCTTGCATCTTGTGAGCTCCCGGATTCTTCCGTTTCCACAGGAAATAACAGTGTCTCAACGGACGATCCAACAGGTTCCACGAATCATCGTACCGGCACTTCCGACAGCAGCGCCTCCTCCGGTGTCTACAGCGTCAACAAAGACTCTCTCCCAAAATCCGACACCCCCTATGGTCTCTCGACCTTTCCGAATGGTTCCGCTTACTATGAACTTCTTGTAAAAAGCAATACCGGCTCCTCCCATTCGGTTCCGGAATTAATAGAAAAGACCGAGACAACCCTGAAACAGTCCCTTGGAGATGTCTTAGAGATTGCCCTGACGGACCAGGCCGCTTATCTCTACTACTGCGATCATTCGTTAGAAACTTACTACGAATCGCCTCATGCCATTCTGGAAGCATTGTCCCTCATGATGCGAAAAAACTATCCTCCGCTTGACAAACTGCCGGCCTACGAAATCAAAACGGTTCCGAAAAGTCTCGCCCCTTCCCTCAGCCCGGCATTTTATATGATCCCTCCCATGGACGATTATGAAAATAATACCATCTATATCAATGATCTCTACACCAGCCCGGAAAAAGGCAATCTCTTTACCACCCTTGCACACGAAGGCTTTCCCGGACATCTGTATCAGACCGTCTATTTTAACAGTGGTGATCCTCTGCCTCTCCGACATTTGCTGGATTATCCCGGCTACGCCGAGGGCTGGGCCACCTATGCGGAAATCGATGCCTTTTCCTTCCTCGACTACCCATTGGAGGGCGATTCCCTGTGCCGTCTCTATCAGGCGGATACCATGATCAATCTGGCGCTGTGCTCGCGGATTGATATGGGGGTCAACTACGAAAACTGGACCCTTGCGGACGTTGACCGTTTCTTTACGGACAACGGTTTCAACAGCTACTTTGCGGCAGATGTCTACACCTATGTGGTAGAAGCTCCCGCAACCTATTTGCGGTATTTTATCGGTTATCTGGAAATTCTGGATTTGAAGGAGTTCTGTCAGCATGAAAAGACGGATACTTATTCAAAATGTTTCACGAAAAATTTCTGAATGTCGGGCCGGGTGACTTTGAAACGATAAAAAAATACCTGTTGAAATGAATATAGGGAGGCATCTCCAACGAGATAAACCTCCCTAAAAGCCGGAAAGAAAATTTTCACAACGTATTACTTATACCATCCGAACGCATCGCCAAGTCTGTTTACCAATTGATCCCTCAAATCATAATCCCTCGCCTGATAATATCCATCCGCTGTCACCAACACCCCACAACTGTCCGTCCCGGGATTGACCCATCCGACCGTTCCGTCTTTCAGGGTGATATACATCGGTTCATCAAAGGGACAGCCTGATCCGGTTATCTCCTCCGCCTGATCAAATCCTTTCTCGAAGAGTTCCAGCGTCTCGCCATCGCTTACCGCAACCATCTTTCCGTTCACTCTCATTTCGAGTTTTTCGATTCCCGTACTTCGGATATCCTCTATCGTAAGCCACTTGGCATTTTCATATCCCTCAGGTGGAAACAGGTATCTCCAGTTTTCACAGGAAAGGGAATCAAATTTCGGGCTGCTTTCCGGTTCCTGAACTTGATCTCGCCATGTCAGTCCACCTATCCGTCCACTGTTTTTTCCACTATGATATCCCGTCACAACGGTATTCATCGCCACTTCCGCCTGTTTCCATTCATCATAGGAATCTCCACTCAGATTGCCGGAAGGAAAATGAAATCCGGCATCTCCAAATCCGTCTTCCGGATACTCATCCGGTTTTCTCGCATACCGAATCAGTTGGTTGTTCCCTATCGTATAGACATAATAGAAATCCTTAGTCGCCGGTATCAGATAAATCGTATCTCCATCTTCCAACATGATCTTTTCGCAGGTATTGTCTCTCTTCGTTGGATCTAATCCGATTGCCGCCAGATCCACGGCCCGGATAATACGATCATTCGTTTTTGAATATACAAACAGACCAAAATCTCCCGCAAAAACAATCCTATCCTGATCCGCATAGAGTAACTCAGGCTCATCCTCACCAGCGCTTGCCGCAAGGTCGATCTCAGGTTTCGCAACATTGACGATCTCACCATCTGCATCCTTTCCGGTATCCTTTTTTCCTTCGTCCTCTCCAATCGAAATCGTTTCTTTTCCAGCCGCCATTTCCGGCTTGGAAGTCAGCAAACCACATCCGAGCAGAATACAGGCAATCCCACCAACTATCGAGACAACAATTGCCGGTCTCTTATACCCTGCAATCATTCGAATACGTTTCTTCGGACTCCCCTCCGAGAACGCCAGCGGACTCAACATCTTTCCGTGCATATCCACGGCCATCAGCAGAAGTGCCTTTGCATATTCCCTCCTGTAGGCCACAGATTTCTCACAGATTACCGCCTCATCGCAGGCAAGTTCGATATCTCTCGTGAGCATGATATATGTAATCCAGACAAATGGATTACACCAGTACACCGCCGTTACCATATATGCAACAAGTTTGAGAAAATGATCCCGTCTGCTTATGTGCATTTTCTCGTGTGCCAGAACATAGGACGTCACATCATCAGAAAGTCCGGACGGAAGATAGACCCTCGGGTTCTTCAACCCCATTACAAATGCAGTTGAAATATAATCCGCAACATATACCCCTTTCTCTCCGGTTCCCGCTGCATATCTCAATTTCTTCTTAAGTCTCACATAGGATCCCACCGCATACAGGACCATAATGAGAATTCCTATAACCCATACCATTGATAAAACGGACAAACCCATCTGCATCGGACGCCCTTCTGTCTCCGCTCCCACTACAGGAAACGCCTTCGAAAGCGTTCTGCCCGCCACTTCATTTATTGTCTCTGACTGTGTATAGATTACCGGATTCTTCATGTATGCAATATTCTCCGGCACCGGATTGGAATGTGGCGGCATCAAACTGAACGAAAACGGAATCGTTACCGGTAATATTAGTCGTACCAACGGAATCAGCCACAAATAACACAGATAACGTTTCGGAAAATGCATTTTTGAGAGAATCCCCCTTGTAACCCAAACAACCAACACAATAATTGCCACCTGGTAACCAATGTTCAGCATATGTATAAACAATTGACTCAACATATCCCAATTCACCACCCATCACATATCTTACCTTGATCTGACACATGTATCGGATAATACCTTATAAAATATCTGTGTCAGATTACTTCATTTCCCCGATAATCTTCTCTATCTCCGCAATCTCTTTCTTTGAAAGTTTTTTTCCGGATGTAAACGCCGTCAAAAATCCCGGCAATGATCCTCCAAAAGAACGCTCCACATAACGATTGCTCTGCTTTGCATAGAACTGTTCCCGTGAGACCTTTACTTTGACGATTCCATTATCATTTTCATATATTCCTCTTTCAATAAACTTTTTGAGCACCGTATAAGTCGTGGTTCGTTTCCATGAAAGTGCCTCCTCACATAATCCCACAATCTCTTTCGTAGTACACGGTGCATTCTCCCACACGATGTCTGCAAAGCGACTTTCCACCTCTCCTAACATAAAATCATCCATGATCACGTTCTCCTTATCTGAACTCTCCTTCGTGAGACTATGTATTGATCAACTTATCTGATCAAATCCAATATCATCTATTCGAATATACGTCTATACTGTATAGACAATATGTAGTCTATCACATATAGACAGTATTGTCAAGAAATCGAAAGAATCTATTTCTCCTTCACAATCCATTCTCAAAAGCAGAAAAAAGGACCGCTGTATCAACAGCGATCCTTCGAATATCACAATTTTCTTTTTTATTACAGCTGAGGACCTGCAGCAACAAGTGCCTTACCTGCATCGTTCATACTTCTTGAAGTTCTTGATGAAACGATCAGCAAGATCCTTTGCCTTTGCCTCCCACTCAGAAGCATCTGCGTATGTATCACGCGGATCTAAGATAGTAGGATCTACACCAGGAAGCTCTGTCGGAACCTCGAAATCGAAGTAAGGAATCTTCTTGGTCGGTGCCTTATTGACATCACCATTTAAGATAGCATCGATGATTCCACGAGTATCCTTGATAGAGATACGCTTGCCGGTTCCGTTCCATCCGGTATTTACGAGGTATGCCTTAGCACCGCTCTTCTGCATCTTCTTAACAAGTTCCTCACCGTACTTAGTCGGATGTAACTCTAAGAATGCCTGACCGAAACATGCTGAGAATGTAGGAGTCGGCTCTGTGATTCCTCTCTCTGTACCTGCTAACTTAGCAGTAAATCCTGAAAGGAAGTAGTACTGTGTCTGCTCCGGTGTCAAAATAGATACTGGAGGAAGTACTCCAAATGCATCTGCAGAAAGGAAGATCACGTTCTGTGCATCCGGACCGGAAGAAATCTTATTTACCTTCTGAGCAATGTTCTCGATGTGATCGATCGGATAAGATACACGAGTGTTCTCGGTTACGCTCTTATCAGCGAAATCGATCTTGCCATCTTCTGCAACCGTAACGTTCTCAAGTAATGCGTTACGTCTGATCGCATTGTAGATATCCGGCTCAGAATCCTTGTCAAGGTCGATAACCTTTGCATAGCATCCACCCTCGAAGTTGAACACACCGTTGTCATCCCAACCGTGCTCGTCATCACCGATCAGTAAACGCTTCGGATCGGTAGAAAGTGTTGTCTTACCGGTTCCGGAAAGTCCGAAGAAGATAGCTGTATTCTTACCCTCAAGGTCTGTATTTGCTGAACAGTGCATAGAAGCAATGCCCTTAAGTGGCAGATAGTAGTTCATCATAGAGAACATACCCTTCTTCATCTCTCCGCCGTACCATGTATTAACGATAACCTGCTCTTTGCTTGTAATGTTGAACATAACAGCTGTCTCAGAATTAAGACCTAACTCTTTGTAGTTCTCAACCTTAGCCTTAGAAGCATTATATACTATGAAATCAGGCTCGAATGTCTCAAGTTCTTCAGCGGTTGGCTGGATGAACATGTTCTTAACGAAATGTGCCTGCCAAGCAACCTCAACGATGAAACGAACTGCCATACGGGTATCTTTGTTCGCACCGCAGAATGCATCAACTACGAAAAGTCTCTTGTTGGAAAGCTCTTTGATCGCAATATCCTTTACGGCTGCCCATGCTTCCTCTGTTGCAGGGTGGTTGTCATTCTTATACTCATCAGAAGTCCACCATACAGTATCCTTAGAATTCTCTCAACAACGATGTACTTATCCTTAGGAGAACGTCCGGTATAGATACCTGTCATAACATTAACAGTATCCAACTCTGTTACCTGTCCCTTCTCATAGCCCTCTAAGTCTGCCTTGGTCTCTTCCTCGAATAATAATTCGAAAGAAGGATTGTAAACAACTTCTGTCGTTCCTGTGATTCCGTACTTACTTAAATCAACATTTGCCATTTTACACTTTACCTCTCTTTTTTTATATTTATATAATTATCTACACATACGTAGATGATAATATACCATAATCATATATCCAACGGGACTCCTGCGGATGGATCTCCGTTTCACTCCTCCGAAATCCGATCCATTCATATATAAACTCAAACCGTTTCCTATTATCTCAAAAAAACCAAAAAAAGTCAACAAATTCCAAGGGAAATTAAATAAATTAAGTGAACCACCGTTACTTTTCAGACGCAATGTCAGTAAGTTAAGCCTGACGTTGCGGGACATGTTGCCCGATGAACTGTATGATCCGATATTTTATGTTGTCGGATGACGCTTCCTCTGTTATACTTAATCATAATTGAAATAAAACTACCGCAATCCCACCGGCTTTAGACAATGGGCGTTCACAGGAAGACCGCATTTTATAAGAAATCGGAAACCCACAGCGGATTGCTTGAATACAAGAGAAAAAGAAAGGCGGATTACATCTTGGAAAAGAAATCATTCGGTTTTATCGATAATTTTACCCTGAAAATGATTGCGATCATCTGTATGCTGATCGATCACATGGGACTCGTTTTGTTTGACAATGCCTATTGGATGCGTGCCATCGGCAGAATTGCATTTCCCATCTTCTGTTTTTTGATTGTGGAAGGATTTCATCACACGAAAAGTCCTATGCATTATCTGCTCCGGCTCTGTATCTTTGCAATAATCTCGGAGGTGCCATTTGACCTCGCATTCTGGCACGCTCCCTTTGTATGGGAACATCAGAATGTATTTTTCACACTGGCGCTTGGACTCGCCTCTCTTTTCTGCCTGGAGGAGATGAACACCAAACGAATCTACGTTATCCCGCTTGTCGCCATCTGGGCGGCTGCCTACTTCATCCACTGCGATTACGGACTGGGCGGCGTCCTCTTGATCGGAATGTTCTATCTGACAGAAGAAATGCCATGGTTTCGCGCCCTTCTCGCAGCCCTGATCCTATATCTGTTCTACAACGTAGTCGAATTGTACGGACTGATCGCACTCATCCCGATCACCTTTTACAACGGCAAACGGGGACCGAAGACCAAGATGTTCTTCTACTGGTTCTACCCGGTACATCTGTTGATCCTATTCCTGATCATAAACTCAAAATGGTTACAAACATTCCTACATTAGAACTCATATCAGTTAATGATTTACCATACACAGTGTTACTGTTCAGACGCAATGTCATTAAGTTAAGCCGGACGTTGCCGGCTTAATTATCTGCACAGTTTATCTAACATAACTGATAAATACATTACCTCTCTCCAATACTTTCTTCTCGAACTCTTCTCTGGACTCCACAATGTCCTTTTCCTCGAGCGGATTGATATAACGGATGCGCTCTCCGTTGTAACTGGTCACCAGAACATAAGTGCCATCTGCAAACTGCGTGATGACCGGTGCATCTTTACACAGATAGTAGAGTCCGTTTTCAAAGTCACATCCGGTAATGTCTGTCCCCTGTCTTCCGATGTATTGAAGTATGATATCTTCCACCGGAACATCATTTGCAATATCCTGCTGAAGAGAATTATAATCCGGATTTTTCCCCTCATAAACACCCATCATATAAATACAGGCAGCAAGCGAATCCGCAGGATCCGCAACCGTATAGAGATTAATCTTATCGGCAACGGTATGGTATTCCTTTACCGCAATTTTTCTCCAGACGATCACACCGTTTTCATTCCGCACAACCCCTGCATTTTCATAGGCCGTGCGAACCGCTTCATTGAGACTCAGATAGTCCGTCATATATTGCCCCTGACCATAGACATAGAATTTGGGATTCGTGTGGTCAAATGTTACCTTGATCGGCTCTTCCTCATCCCGAACCTCCTGTTTGGTGATCATCAGTTTCGGCCGTTTCGTCAGATACATATAATCCGGAAAATGGAAATAAAGCTGATTGTACGTGTCATCAAAAAATTTGTAGACCGGTGTAACGACATCCCTGTTCTCATCCTCTTTATATGTTATGAAATCCTGCGATGTCGGTCGAAATTGATTTCCGACTCTGGTCGCACGATCCAGATATACGACTCCGTCTTTTGCCGTCGCTTTGATCACATAGATTCCCTCCGAACTATACGTCTTTACCGTCTTTCCGTTATCATCTATCACATCAACCGAAGAGATCGGACAGATCACTGTCTTATCCATCGCCGTTATAATGTCCTTCAAAAGGATTCTTCCAACCACGATATCGCCCTCTACAAATCCAATCGTTTCCAGACGTTCTCCTTCTCCTGCTTTGATCTCACCCCTTTCCTTTGTCTCCAGATCCAGAACCATTATCTTTTGTGTATTCTCCGTGAGCAATTGGTCCGGATAACCGATAATCCTATGATTCTCTGACACCGCCAACCTCTCATTTAATACATCTTCAATGAAGATTTCTGATTTCTTCGTCTCTGTATCGACTTTGACCACACAGTCATGGTCAAAATAATAGAATTCATTTGCCTCATTCAAATAAAGCAATGTCTCCATATCCTCTTTGAGAATATTGTAAGGCTTGTTGTTTTCAATAAACAAAACCTCTCTGATGGTATCCTTCGAGGCAATGAACTCGTAGACCGCAATACCGACCTTTCCTTCATACGATCCCCGATTCATATAACCATAAACTGCAAAGGTAATATCCCCGTTATCCGCCATCCGCAAAATCCGAATATTATTCTCATCATAGGTCACACGGTTGTCCGTATAGTTATCCTCCTGACAAAATCCATATATATTGGTAATGGTACCTCCGTTGTAGTCAAAGTACCAGAGCTGTCTCGCCTGCACAAACGCAACCTTATTCTCCTTGTCCGCCGTAACATAGTCCAGATTATCTTCATCCAGAATGCCCAGTTTAAATGTTCCCTCCGCCGAGTCGATATTCTCTTTGGTAAACAGTGCCTCCTGATTGCGATTATAGTCCAACAGATATATGCTGTCCGAATTGACATCGTAGCGAACCCGATAATCCTCCGTCACATAATAGTTTTCTCGAATTTTATTTTCCTCTGCCGAGATCAGATACTTTAACTGGATCACGGCATAGCTGTCATCAATCTCCTTGATGCTCGGAATCGGCTTGGTCAGGCGGGTCGGTTTCAGTCCGGCAAAGGTAATGGTATCAAAGCTGGAATGAATATTGACAGAAGAAAGGTATTCGTTGTTTCCGTCTTCATTTGGTTCAATACTTTTGGTAATGACCGTTTCGGCCTCACTTTTATCAAAGATCGCATGATTGAACTGTTCCACAAATTGAAGGAGCCGTTCCGTGTGGAAATCGCTCTCCACCACAACTCTCGTATAATACCGCACAACGGCCTCTTCCCCTGACATAGCCTTTAATACCAGCACGTACTCCTGCAACTCTTCCAGTTTAGTACGAAAGGTGATCTGCATCTTATCATATCCATCTGCGTGGCTTTCTTCCGTAATCGAGCCGTTTTCAATCAGATCCCCCTGATACTGACTTCGCAGCTCGTACTCATAACTATCTATATCCATTCCACTTTGATCGGACCAGAGCGTGACGGTCTGCCCACGATCCATCGGCGTGATCGTATCCCGAAAGTAGGTGGTATCCACTTTACCGGTATATCCATGCAATGTATTGATAAAATCGTCCTTATAACGCACATAAACAATTGGGAGCGTCGCCTGCTCCATCTCAGCAGAGGCCTCTCCCAATCCATGATTTTCAATTCGATTTACAACAAAAATGGTTCCTGTAAAAATCAAGAAAAGAACCAGTATCTTTGCCACTAATCTTCCGTCCATTTCCATACTCCTTTATGCAGCATCTCTTCTCACTCTTATTTTCATAGGCAATACGCCATGCTTACATGACAATCGGGCAAATGTTGCAATGATTTTACCGTCTATCTGACCCGCTGCCCACCGTATAGTCGTTTCTGAAACTTCCGGCAGAACTTGTCATGCCGCCTTCTTCTGACGTACATTTCCTGACACACCATCATCTGCAGCATATTTTTGATCTGTTCGATCTCCCTGTCGCTTCCTTCCATGGCAAGCTTCTCAAATATATCCTCCGCCATCCGGTAAATGGTAACGGCATCCGGGTACTGCGCGTACATCGGACTTCCCTCATACTCGTACCGGTCCAGATATTCCTCCAGGATCGAGGCAATCAGTCTCACCTCTCGCGGATATAATCTCTTCAAATATTCATAATCCTTCATGCAGATCTCTTCATCCTGATAAAAATCAGGTTCCTTCGGAAACAATGCGTCCAAATCATAGTGAATTCCCTGTACCGCCATATATGATCTCCTTATTCGTCTGTTTCATTGCGAAACCGAACCGATACCGCAATTTCTATATTCATAATATATGCGATCAGGAGATTTATGCTACGAAAAGAATACCATTTTATATTAGAAAAAACAAGAGACTTATGCGATCAAATCTGCTCTGCCAATATATTTTTATAACCTTCTCCATAGATTTCATTTGCACTGGAAAGAATGAGAAATGCCTTTTCATCCTCCTGTTTGACAATCTCCTCCAGTTTGGGCATCACCTGTTTTTTTACTACACACAAAATAATCTCTTTCTCATGCCGGCTGTACGCACCCTGTCCCTTTAAGACAGTGGCTCCGACTTCCAAATCTTCCAGTATCCGGGCAAGCAGTTTCGCCGGTTCATCGGATACGATATAGACCAGTCTCGCCTCGTCACTCCCGTACAATACATAATCCAGAACCCTTCCGCTCAACACTACGGCGATCAACGCATACATCGCCGTGTCGAAGTCACGGAAAACAAAGCCGGAGGCTGTGACCACCAGAAGGTCGGTCACCAGAAATAACGTACTTGTCTTGATCATACGATATTTTCTTCGCAAAATTTTGATGATGATATCCATGCCGCCCGTGGTCGCACCGGCCCGGAATACACCCGACTCCGGTCAGGAGACTTCCGGCAATCGCCGCTGTCAACGGATGACCGGTGACCGCCGGAAGGGTACGAAACAGATTGGTAAAGACGGAATTCCATGCGATGGCATAGAAGCTTGAAAGAATAAAACGGCCACCGAACTTCCACCAGCCAAGCAGAACAATGGGAATATTGATCAGGAAATACCATGTTCCGGTCTGCCCGCCAAACACATGGCTTACAATCACAGAAACCCCCACGACTCCGCCGGGCGCCAGCTTATTCGGATCAAGGAATAAGCCGATCCCCGCAGAGTAGCAGAGGGCTCCAAAGGTAATGATTATAATTTTTTTAAAGGATGATCTCAGGGATTTTCGGTCCATATTTCTGTCCTCCGGTCAGCAGACTTTTCCATATCTTTCTGGTATAGTCTGTGCCGCAGAACGGGAATCTATGCATATTTGTATCACTCTGACCGGTTCTCACATCCGGACATCCCGCATCTCTATTCCCGTATCACTTCATCGATCTTCCTGCTGGCATCCGCCGCATCCTCTCCGTGCAGATATACATCCGCTATCGCCTCGGCAAAAGTTTCCGGATATGAGATTCCTCCATCTGTCTGTACTCCGACCGCATACTCGGATATCTCTTTGCAAAATGTTGTATAGTCTTCTCCCGGATGTTCACTCTCCCATCTCTCATACGCCTCATTCAGCACCTGCTTCGGAATCTCCTGATAACTGCTGAGGGAATCGGTCAGATAAGCAGAATACGCATCCTCATTTTCTTCTGTGATATAATACGGATCCTGTAACCCAAACTGCTGCATGGCATACGCATTCAACAGCTGATGTCCCAGTTCATGAACCACAACGGAAGAAATGTCCGTATGCTCCGGCCAATGTCCGGACTCTGCCATCTGCTCGCAATTTTTCAGAAAATTATCTCTGTTCAGAAAGGAGGATGCCGCCAAAATGATCTCGTGCTTCACCACATGCGGGCACACCCCAAATTCTTCATTGATAATAAATTCATTGACCTGTGTGATCGCGATCTTTCCGTTTGTAAAACCGTTCAGATTACCAAGGGAAACATTCGTAAGCGTTCCCTGAAGCATCGGATACTCCCGATACATATAGGCAAATGCCCTCTCAATATCCCTTGCCGTCTCGACATCCATCTCTCCCAGGTTGACTGCAAACAGACCATAATCCTGCTCCATCTGTTTTTCGATCTCTGTCACCTCCGGATTGGAATAGAGTTCCCGCTGCTGCTCACCATACTCCCGAATCTTCCTCTCTGCTTCCTCCCTGGAAGAAATGTATGCTTTATACTGTTTGTCATATTGAATCGCGGTCTCGAATCCTGCCTTTAACCGGTCAACACTCCACTCATCCTCCCCGTCTCCGGTTTGATCATCTGCCTCTTCGTCTCCCCCGCCAGCCGCACCGGATCTGCTTTTTCCGTTCTGATCATCTGTCTCTTCGTCTCCCCCGCCGGTCACATCGAATCTGCCTGCCTCTTCGTCCTCATTGTCTGTCACATCGAATTCATCTTCTCCGGTTTGATCAACCGCAATCTCCGTCACCGTCCGGTCTCCCGCTGCATTCCCCTTCATCAACACGACTACAAGAACCAGCAGCAGCAAGGCCACCGCTGACAGCACTGCGATTGCAATGCCAATCTGTAATTTCCTTTTCTTTTGATTCTCCATACTCATCACCCAAATATTCTCATCATAACCGGCGGTAGCCATATTAGAAATTACTTTACCACCATGAAATCTCTGATCATATCAAAAGTAAGTTCTCCATCCCAGTCTATCGCGGTCGCTTGCACATAATAAATCATATCGCCCACTTCCCGGACGGCCTCTATTTCCTGATACGCAGCTCCGTCATCGTCATAAGTTGCAACATAATAATAGACCTTTACTCCGTCAATCTTTTCTGATTCTACTTTTACCTTTGCTCCATTAGAAGCCTTATTCTCGGACTCGAAGAGAAAATACTGAGCCCCAGTCTTCCACCGGTTTAAGTTGACAATCAACAAACACTTCATAATTTTTAGTATAAAAGCTCTCCATTGCATAATCATCATAATTATAATTGTCTGCCTGTTCCTCGGAATAGAATCCTTCCGGAACCTTAAAGGTTACTGTACCTGCTTTGATGCTCAGGGAACTCTCTTCTTTGTGCTCTCCCGGTGCCGGTGAAGGAAATACCAGGTCCTCATCCGTTGAATTCGGCTTATCTGTCACCGTTGCCTTCTCTGTTACCTGTTCAAACACATGGAGCAGATCATCTACTGTCACACTGTCGGATTCAATTACAAACTGTCCGGCAAAGCGCTTTTCTTCATCTACTGCCTTCGTATAAACCACAAGACCTTTATCACCCATCAGATCCATCTGATAATATGCATACTTTTTCCCGTTTAACTCTGTTTCCGTCACGTCCTGCGTCACTGTTCCCCCGGCCTCTATAACCTTCTCTGTCAGACTGTCCGGATCCTTCATCACCTCATCATAGGAGGTATCTACAACCGCAAGCTTCATCTGAAAAACACCTGACATATAAACCACCGGACCGGTTGTTTCCGAGATCAGACATCCATAATCTGCCGGAATCCGGAATTCAAAACCGTCCAGATCCAGAACGATATCTTCGTCGTAGGTTAATGTAGAATTCTCAACCTCTTTCATCTCCTCTGTCGTCTCTTCATCGGTTGTCTCCCGCTCTACTTTTCTTTCATTCTTTTTTTTGAATTCCGTAGCCTCTGTTCTCTTTTCTGCGCTTACGCCCTGATTTTTCTCCTTTATCTTATCGAAAAGCAAAAAGAAAACTATTCCGGCCAATGCTATGATCACAATGATCAGTACACTGAATACGGCAATGATTGCCGCTTTGCTTTGTTTGTTATTTTCTTCCATTTTATCCTTATTCCTTTCCCTATATATTTACTTTTGCGCCCATATAACATACGCATCCTTGTCCTGACCGGTAACTCCGGCATATTCCTCTGCATCTACTTCAATCGCCTTCCCGAAATTCGAATATGTCGAATTCGGGTCCGGTTTTAATCCACATACAAATACATTGGCAAATACCGAAATAATAAACAGGATGAGGAGAACCACCCATATAGCAATTGATGCAATAATGGATGTTATCCCTTTATACTGATCGTTCTCCGGCGATTTTGGATTGACACCATACTGATTGTCCTCTTTTGACGGCAACAATATGATTACCAGCATCACAATGGCTCCAATACCGCAACAACAACATCCCAGGATACAGATCGGATACACCCAACCCGGAATGCCTACATCATGGAATCTGCGCACGGTCAATCCCATGGTACTTATCATTATAAATAAACTCCATAGCGCAAGCGGTATTGCAAAGATAGTCCCCACCAGACTGCCCGTCGTCGTGAAACCCCCTCCATATCCACTGTCCATCACATAGACAAGCGGATCTCCCGCAATGGTGCATGCCAAAAACATAATGACATATAACAAAATACTAATGCTCGCATTGATGAAAGAAACAACCCAGTATTCTCTTCTCCTGCTCCTTCCGTTAAACTGAAACATATTTTTAAGATAATTCTTGTACTCCTTCATAGCAATCTCCTTCCTTTACTTAACATCAAAAAATCCTCTTACCTGTTCAAATGTTATCGGCTGATCGGGATTGTCCGACCACGCCTCCGCCTTCACTTTATACAACATTCCGTTGATCTCACGTACAGCATGAATTTCCTGACATGTTGTTCCGTCAATTTCATTTGTCTCAACATAATACAGAACTTTTACACCATTTACCTCTGCCATGCCGTCTTTTATCTGTACATTGGGATCATCCTCTGTATCAACAGATATTTTGATATATTCCTCCGCGCTCTCCCATTCACCCACCGGGAAGAGTTCGCAATAGATGTACAACTCTGAATCCAACTTCAAAAATTGTTCTACCGCATAATCATCATACTCTTCATCACGAAAGTTGGAAATATATCCCTCCGGAACCTTAATGGATACTGTTCCCATTTTGATCGTCAATGAACTCTCTTCTTTTTTCTCCCCGACGCCATAAGGCGTGATCATCAGATCATCAACGGGTGAATTGGGCTTATCCGTTACGGTAGCATTGGCTGTCACCTTTTCGAACACATCAAGCATGCCATCCACTGTCATTTTGTCGGAAATAAATATATACTGCCCGACAAAATGTTTTTTCTCATCTACCGCATTTGTATATACCACAAATCCTTTTTCCCCGTTTAATTCCGTCTGATAATATGCATATTTTTTTCCATTTAATTCTACTTCCGTCACATCCTGCGTAATTGTTCCTCCGGACGCTTCCACCTTCCCGGTCAGACTGTCCGGATCCTTCATCACCTCGTCATACGAGGTATCCGCGACCGCTAATTTCAGCTGAAATAAATCCAGCATATATATGACCGGCCCGTCATCTTCTGTGACTACCCAGCTATATTTCTCCGGCAACCGGAACTCAAAGCCGTCCAGATCCAAAAGGGACTCCTTTTCATCGGTAAGATCAACCGCCTCCGATTCCTGCATCTCCCCTTTCTTTTCCTCCCGAACCCGGCCAAACAAAAGAAAGATCACAACGCCCATCACTGCAATGATCACTACCAGAAGTACTCCAATCATCGAGGTGATCAAAAAATCCTTCCTGTTATTCTCCCACATAAATTTCCTCCTGTCACTCGTAAATAAAATAATGCCTCATCTACATGTTCCTCCTTTATCCGATCTGCTACACAGCATACCGAATTTTTCAGAAAAACACCAGCAATTTGCGTTTCCAATTGCGCAACCGGTGGTTGCAATTGCCCGTATTTTTCTGCTCCTTATTACACTTTTGCTTTGCATTGCAAGTGAAAAGATCGTTACACTCCAAAGAAAGCAGTAAATTGAATGTATCTACTGCTTTCCTAAATATACATATGAAATTATATTTCTACTTATCCACTGTATACGTAATTTAACTATTCTGAATTTCTAAAATAAATTCCTCATCTGCTGCCATAATTCTATCGCCATTTTTTATTTCCATCTCTACATTTGGAGAAACTTTGTTCCCATTTAAATACGTATTATTAGTGGAATTCAAATCTACCAGAAAATAACGATTCTCTTTTTTTATAATTTTAAAGTGGTAGCGACTGATTGC
>CAJOMI010000120.1 GCA_905235545.1 uncultured Lachnospiraceae bacterium
TAGAGTTTCTTAATAGAGTTCGCACAGAGGCGAGATCCGGATGCTCTATTATCCAATATTCTGCAAGTTCTTTTATTTCCAGAATGAGACTCGATTTAGAAAGCAAATGACACGTGAAATTGTCATTCGGTAAGACTTCGGTGTTATACATCACAGAATCAGATAGGTCGAAGTCGTTGTTGTAAGGAAAGGGAGTGGGGCCAAAAGAAATTTAAGTATAGAAATTTAATGTTTATAATGCGAAAATGAGATAATATGACTGAAAAAAAGAAAAGAAAATAAAAGAAAAATGAGAAAAAGACAAAAGAAAAGATAAAAGAATAAGACAAAGCGAAAGGGACTGTCAGTTGGCAGTCCTTTTGCTTTCGATGTAATCGCAGATTCCCATACTGATGGAATTGGCAATCTCTTTTTGGTAATTGGAATCCATGAGTCTTGCGCTTTCTTCCGGATTGGAGAGGAATCCGCATTCTACTATGACGGCCGGAACGGATGAGTGTTTCAGAATATAGTAGCTGTCGGAGGATTTGATCTGTCGCTTGTTTGTCTCATCTATTTTTAACAGGGAATTCTGAATCGAATCGGCAAGCTGTTTTCCCTTCTCGCTTCCGACATAATAAAATGTCTGGGCACCGTGCTGTGTGGCATCCGGATAGCTGTTTTGATGAATACTGATCATACAGTCGGCATGCTTTTCCTGAATAAACTGCAATCGGTTATTTAAGTCGGAGGTTTTCTTGTTGGAAACATTTTCGTCATAAAGACCACAATCGGTTTCTCTCGTCAGATAGACCTGAAAATCCCGGGCGATCAGGTAATCTTTGAGATACAAGGCAATCTGCAGATTGACATTTTTTTCCTCGATTCCGGTAGCACTTACCTTGCCGGGGTCAGAGCCTCCATGTCCTACATCAATTACAATGCAGGGTGGATTTTTGCCGGAAGTAAGCGTATTACGGATAAAGGTTGAATGAAAGGTAAAAAAACAAAACAGGAAACTCGCGCAGGCAATCAGATAAAAATATAATTTTTTCAATTGGAAAACTCCGGTTTGTTTTAGAATAGTCTATTCCTTTTGCGGGAAATTCATGCTATTATATAAAAATAAAGTGAGGATGCGTATAGGAGAACGACCCTATATACACAACACAGAGGGAAGAATACAGGGAAAGTGCGGGAACTATGGCAAAAGAAATGACGCATTTGGAACAATATTATAACAAATTTAACGAGGACAAAAGGTTGTTAAGCAGACATGGACAGGTGGAATTTATCACATCCATGAAGTATATTCATGACTATCTTGAGGGAATACCGGATGCAAGAATCCTGGATGTCGGCGCAGGAACGGGACGGTACAGTGTCGCTCTGGCGGAGGAGGGATACGATGTCACAGCCGTGGAACTTGTGCGGTACAATCTGGGCATCCTGAAATCCAAAAACAGCAGTGTCAAGGCGTATCAGGGCAATGCCATGAATCTGAAGCGCTTTGCAGATGAAAGTTTTGACATGACATTGGTCTTTGGACCGATGTATCATTTATACAGTTTTGAGGATAAACTGCGGGCACTGTCAGAGGCGAAGAGGGTGACGAAACGGGATGGTATCATCCTTGTGGCATATTGTATGAATGAATACTGTGTACTCACGTATGCCTTTAAGGAACAGCATATTCATGAGTGTATCGAAAACAAACGGCTGACGGAGGATTTTCACTCGGTGGCTGAACCAAAGGATCTCTATGATTATGTGCGGATCGAAGATATTGATCGGTTAGATGAGGCGGCGGGACTGAAAAGGATCAAGATCATTTCACCCGATGGGCTGATTATATGCGGCCGGTGCTGAATGCGATGGATGAGGAGACGTTTCAGTTATTCATCCGGTATCATTTGTCGACCTGCGAGAGACCGGATCTGATTGGCGCAGGCGCTCATACATTAGATATTTTAAGGAAGGAATAAAAAGATTATGTTGGATCAGAATGCATTTATGGAAACAATTGAAGCGGTGGCGGAGATTATCCGGACATCCGGAACACAGCTGTCCGAACAGGAGATCCTTTCCTATTTTGCGGATATGGACTTGGATGACAGTCAGAAAAAAATCGTGTTGGAGTATTTAAAGCATCCTAAGGATGGCAATACTGTTGAAGAGAATGTTCCTACGGATGACAATACGGTGGAGAAAGAGAACGCATCGGCAGAACATTCTGCAGTGTTCCAAATGTATATGGACGAGTTGTCATTTCTTCCGATCTACTCGAAAGAGGAGGAGAACATGATGTATACAGCGCTTCTGGGAGGCGATACGGATGTGATCCGTAAAATATCCGATGCATGGCTGAAACGGGTACTCGGGATTGCAGAACAATACATGGCGCCGAAGATTCATGTGGAGGATCTGATTCAGGAAGGAAATATGGCATTATTTATGAAGCTGCAGGAACTTTGTGGGCTGGATGAGGAAGTAAATGTGGAAGAACAGCTAAAAACCTCGATTGAAGAGGCAGTTATGACCTATGCATCGCAGATCAGCGGAGAACAACAGCTGGAAAATGCAATGTTGGGAAAGGTGAATCTTGTACATGAGGCATCCAAGCTGTTGGCTGAGGAGACAGGAAGAGAACCTACAATCGACGAATTGTCGGAGTATACCAAGATGTCTCCGAAAGAGCTTACAGATATTTTTGTCATCATTGAGGATGCAAAGAAAAAAGAATAGAAATGCGTACTGACTAATTGGAACGAAAGGGTGGTAGTATGAATTATCGCAAGGACAGATATGGGAATGATATCTCCATTTTGGGATACGGATGCATGCGTTTCACACAAAGTGGCGGTAAAATTGACATGGAAAAGGCTGAAAAAGAAATTCTTTCCGCATATCATGCAGGGGTAAATTACTACGACACTGCCTATGTGTATTCGGGAAGTGAAGTGGCATTGGGAGAGATCCTGGCGAAGAATCAAATACGGGAAAATGTTAAGATCGCTACAAAGCTTCCGCATTATCTGATCCGGAATGCAGACAGCATTGAAAAATATTTTTCAGAGCAGCTTACGAGACTGCAGACAGATTATGTGGATTATTATCTGATGCATATGCTGACCGATGTGAAGACATGGGAGAAACTGGTCGATTTTGGGATTCTGGATTGGCTGGAAGAGAAAAAGAAAAGTGGCGCGATTCGCCAGGTGGGGTTTTCTTATCATGGAAATTCGGATATGTTTTGTCAACTGGTAGATGTTTATGATTGGGATTTTTGCCAGATTCAGTACAACTATATGGATGAAAATTCCCAGGCGGGACGGAAAGGGCTTCAATATGCGAATCGGAAGGGCATTCCCGTCATTATCATGGAACCTCTCCGGGGAGGCCGACTGGTCAACAAACTGCCGGAACAGGCAGTGAAGATATTTGAAAATTATCCGATTTCACATACACCTGCGCAGTGGGCACTTCGGTGGCTTTGGAATCAGCCGGAGGTTACCTGTGTGCTTTCCGGTATGAATTCGGTGGAAATGGTTGAGGATAACGTGAAGACTGCATCCGATGTGCAGGTTGGAGAATTGGGGGAAGCAGAAGAAAAAATGCTTCGGGATGTGGTGTCGGCGATCAATGCGAAGATGAAGGTGGGCTGTACCGGTTGTGCATATTGCATGCCTTGTCCGAAGCATGTGGATATTCCGGGTACTTTTGCGGCATATAACCGCTATTATTCAGATGGAAGAATGACCGCATGGAGGGAATATTTCATGTGTACGGCATTGCGAAAGACATCATCAGCGGCATCGAACTGCATAGAATGTGGGAAATGTGAAAGGCATTGCCCACAGCATATTGCAATTCGGTCCGAATTAAAAAATGCCCGAAAAAAACTGGAGGGTCCCGTATATAAAGTGGCAAGAAAATTTATACAGTGGTTGCATGTATACGGATAATCGTGAAATCTAAAGAAATCTTAAGGATAAGAAAAAATATAGGTTTCTTTGTTCTTTTTTGATATACTTATGTCACCTGAAAAGGAAAGCGAGGTAGAGGATGTGTCAAATGGGAAAATTCTGATAGCAGATGATTCAAAGGATATTCGGGAAATGCTTCGGATCATGTTAGAAGATTCAGAATATGAAGTTACGCTTGCACGGGATGGATTAGAGGCAATTGAAAAATACGACGACAGTATAGATTTAGTCATTCTGGATATTATGATGCCGAAGTGTGACGGGATTACCGCCTGTTCAAAGATACGGGGAAAAGCAGATGTTCCGGTACTGTTTTTGACGGCTAAGACTGCGGAAACGGATATGATTGAAGGATTTGAGTCCGGTGGAGATGATTATCTGACCAAACCGTTTTCCAGCATGGAACTGTTGCTTCGGGTAAAGGCATTATTGAAACGTCCGTATATCGGGGAACATGAAAAGAGAGAGGATAGCCATACGATTTCCATTCAGGATATTGTTTTGGATACAGATTTACAGCAGGTTACACGGGATGGAAAGGAGATTCCTCTTACTGAGATAGAGTATCGGATTCTGTTATTGCTGGCGTCGAACCGAAACCGTATTTTTACGGCAAAGGAGATTTATGAAAGTGTCTGGGAAGAGGCTTATATGCCAAACTCCACGAACACGGTAATGGTTCACATACGGAATATCCGTAAGAAACTCGGGGATACCGGACCAAATGCGAAATATCTTCACAATATATGGGGAAGGGGTTATCGGGTTGTCTAGATTTAAAAAGGCATTACAATCAAAACTGACATGGTATCTGATCGGGTGTATCATCTTATCGGCTGTTGTGGCATTTGTGCTTTTTTATCTGATCCTTTTTTTGGGGGATACATATATTGAAAATTGCTATGATGACGCGGAGGAGAATCGAACCTTTCAGAAAAAGTACATTGCCGAACTGCAGGAATATATTAATGAGAATCAGATTACGCTTTCCAACATATCGGATCTCGGGAATTGGACAGAACAAAATGTATATGTCTACCTGGTGATATATTGGAATAATCAGGTCGTTTTTAATTCAGATGTTGTCTATTACGGAGGTGCTGACAATAGTAATTTGACAACGGAAGAGACGGATTATTACAGTGTGGAAGGTTATTTGTATCAACTGACATTGGCAGATGATACGAAGGTGAGTGCCGATATTTTTTGTTATGATTATTGGCAGTATGAGATTTATACATTGATTGCGGCGCTTGTTTTATCTACCGTTTTGTTTATCGTGATTTTCATCCGTTTATTTCGGAAAAAATTGCGGTATATCAACCAGATTGAATCGGAGTTGCGCATCTTGGAGGGTGGAAATCTGGAATATCCCATGACGATTAAAGGAAATGATGAGATCGGGAATCTTGCCAGAGGAATTGACAAAATGCGTCTTTCCATCATAGAAAACATGAAGAAGGAAAAGTTAGTGCTTCAGGCGAATAAGGATTTGGTAACTTCTCTATCTCATGATCTGCGAACACCACTTACTACATTGACAGGTTATTTGGAAATTCTAAATATGAACAATGATAAGGATGAAGAGGAGAAAAAACACTATCTGGAGCTTTCTCTTGCGAAGACAAGGGAGATTAAGGAATTGTCAGACGAGTTATTCGAGTACTTTTTGATCTATGGGGAAGAAGAGAAAAAATTGGAATTGGAGGAAATTCCGGCATATCTGTTGACGGAAGACCTGATTGAGAATCAGTTTCTTTACCTCGAGGAAGAAGGATATCAATTGGAGAGCAGCAGCCGGATTGACGAGACGAGCGGAAACTGTCGGATTGATGTCAAATACATGCAGAGAGTTTTGGGTAATATCATTTCAAATCTGTACAAATATGCGGATATGGATCGCCCGATTCAGGTTGTTGCAGAAAAGGAGCGGGGTTTTCTGCTTATCAAAGTAAAAAACGGAATTCGTAAGAATATAGACAATCATGAAAGTACCAAAATTGGTCTGATCACCTGCGAAAGAATCATGAAACTCCATCATGGTGAATTTGAGACAAAAAAGACCGAAGATGAATTCACGGTCTGTATAACGATTCCGCTTGTATAACAGCATGCAGAAGGGATTGCAAAAAGCAGATATACACATTATAATATACATTTTGAGGAAGTTTCGCAATTGGTCAATAATCATAGAATGTGAGGATAAAAAGTATGTTGGGCATTATAGGTGCAATGGATGAGGAAGTTGCAAAGATTAAGGAACAAATGGAGAATGTTCAGATGATGCAAAGAGCATCCATGGAGTTCTTTGAGGGATCATTGAAGGGGTATCCGGTCGTGGTCGTGCGTTCCGGGATAGGGAAAGTGAATGCGGCAATGTGTGCGCAGATTCTGGCGGATGTCTACCATGTGGATGCCATTATCAATACCGGTATTGCAGGATCCCTGAATGCGCAGATTGATATTGGTGACATTGTGTTGTCTACAGATGCATTGGAACATGATATGGATGCGGTGACATTCGGTTATCCGGTGGGTCAGATTCCACGAATGGATACGCTTTCTTTTGAGGCGGACAAAAATCTTAGAAGGCTTGCAAAAGAAGCTTGTGAGCGAGTTAATCCGGACATCACCGTGTTTGAAGGAAGAGTGGTCAGTGGAGATCAATTCGTGTCAGATAAGACAAAGAAGGACTGGCTGGTCGATCATTTTGCGGGATACTGCACGGAGATGGAAGGAGCGGCGATTGCCCATACGGCATATCTGAACCGGATTCCGTTTTTGATCATACGTGCGATTTCCGATAAGGCGGATGATTCGGCATCTGTAGATTATCCGACCTTTGAGGCGAAGGCGATTGAACATTCGGTGAAATTACTTTTAGAACTTTGCACTCTGTTTCCGGCGTAACGGTACTAAATTCGCAGTAAACTGCTCATTAAGTACCGGCGGCTCCAAAGCACCTGTTTATGGAATCTGTACAATATGTACAATCCAATATACAATATTAATGAGTTTCGCAATTACCTATATAAATGAAATCAGAGAGGAGAAATGAATATGGAGAAGATAGCAAGTTTTACGGTGAATCATCTGACACTGCTTCCGGGCTTATATGTGTCAAGAAAGGATACGGTCGGCGGTGAGGTGATCACGACATTTGATATCCGGATGACAAGACCGAATTATGAGCCGGTACTCAACACGGCGGAGGTACATACGCTGGAACATTTGGGAGCCACTTTTTTGCGCAATCATGCGATCTATAAGGACAAAGTGATCTATTTTGGACCGATGGGCTGCAGAACCGGTTTTTATATGGTGTTAGCCGGAGATTATGAATCAAAGGATATCGTGCCGTTGGTGACAGAACTATTTGCCTTTATGAAAGATTTTGAGGGGGAAGTTCCGGGAGCTGCACCGAGAGACTGTGGCAATTATCTGGATATGAATCTTGGAATGGCCCGCTATGTTGCAAAGAGATATTATGATGAAGTGCTTACGGGTATTACAGAGGAGAGATTGATCTATCCGGAGTAGGAAAAATAATGAATACATGGAGAAAAATTTTAAAAAACAGGAAAAAGGAGATTGGACTGCTGATTATTTTTGCAGCAGTCCTTGTTTTTGTTTCACAGGATGCGTTTCTCTATCAGGAAACCGTGGTCAAAGTGACTTCCGTGGAAAATAAGTTTTCGCACAGTGAAGAAGGACTGAATGAAGAGGAAGAAGCCTATTATGAGCAGGCGATTGAGGGACAGATCTTAAATGGAAAGCGAAAGGGAGAAAAAATCGTTCTCTCGAATACCTATTCTGCTTCCGGTGTGAATGATGAGCGTTATCGTAAGGGGGACCGGCTATTTGTCACTGTTTCGGATGAGGAGAGTACCGGGACGTTGCTTGGGAAAAAGAGAGATTTCTATCTCGTCCTTTTGCTGGGTATTTTTTTGTATTTACTTCTCGTGATCAACAGATGGCACGGAGGTATCATTTTACTTTCACTTATACTGAATATTGGTATTTTCCTGATCGCTTTGTCCGATTATGGCAAGGGCGGAAACCTGATTCGTATTTCAGTGCTTCTGATGCTGATATTCAGTGTCCTGACCCTGTTGTTTGCCGGGGGCATTCACAAAAAGACATTTGTAGCGATTATTTCAACGTTGTCGACCACCTTTTTGTGTTATCTGATCTATGAGATCATTTTGCACACCAGCGCCAGACTTCCGTATGAAATGATGGATTACGTGGTGAATCCGACGGATCTTTCCGATCTTTTTTTTGCCGGAACGCTGATGGGAAGCTTAGGTGCGGTGATGGATGTGAGTATCAGTATTGCGGCAGGGGTATCGGAAATCATGGAAAAGACACCGGACATTGAGCGAAAAGCTTTGATCCGATCCATACGGGAGATGGGATATGATATTATGGGTACAATGATCAACGTGTTATTTTTTACCTATATCAGCAGTGCAATCCCGATTATGGTGATTAAGATAAAAAACGGCTATACGCTATATCATTTGATAAACTTTCAATTGATATTTGAAGTGATACGATTTTTGCTTGGGTCGATAGGAATCGTACTGGCAATACCGGTAGCAGGCTTTTTTTCAGTATTGTTCTTGCATTCGACGAAGCTATTGCTAAGGAGGAAAATCAAATGATACTGAAGTTGTTGATCCTGTTATTTGTGCTTATGGTTCTGGTGGGAGGAAATCGGGGACTGGATTCCTTTTTGGCACTGGCAAGGACAGTGATTGCATTTATTGTTAATGTCTATTTGATCACATGGGGAATGCCGCCTCTTTTTACTACCTTTCTTGTCAGCGTTTTCTTCGTGATTACTGTGTTGTATTCTCAAAATGGGAAGAATGTAAAAATGGATGCAGCGGTAATGGCGGTGACATTGGTGCTTTTTGTGATCGCGCTTACGTCAGGTCCGATCCTTTGGAGAGCAGGTATGAGTGGTTACAATGAGGTGGAACAATATGAGGAGATCAGTATGTATCTGTCCCCGAATCTTGCCATACCCATGTCGGCCGTTTCTCTGTCGGCAGTAATGCTTGGACTTTTAGGGGCAATTATGGATACGGCAGTCGCCATCACAACGGCGGTGCATGAGGTGTATGTCAATCAGAAAGATCTCTCCGAGAAGCAACTGGTGCAATCCGGAATGACAGTGGGAAGAGATATTCTCGGAACCACAGTCAACACATTGTTCTTTGCGGGCTTGGGAGAGAGTATCATGCTGGCGGTTTTGTTTATGAAAAATGAGGATACCGTATCCGTTATTCTCAATTCGAAGGCACTTTTTCAAGAGGTGTCCGGTATTGCGATCGGTGCGATCGGATGTCTGCTTATCATACCGCTAAGCAGTATTCTGATTGCGCATTTCTTAAAAAATTCTGAAGAAAACGGAAGCAAAAAACCGGATTTGTTACAAAAATGTTACAATTATATCAAAAAACACTTGAAAAATATTAAAAAAATGGTACAATAAATATTGTGATTACAGACAGTGTAAGCACAATATTTTGGAGGGATATTATTTTATATGAAGCTGAGAAGAAATACTTGTTTTATGATATTGCTTGCATTTACTCTTCTTGCCGTTTTCCCGGTTAAGGCAGAGGCAGCTAAGAAAGTAAAATTAAATAAGACGAATGTTGTATTGGAGATGGGAACAAAAGAAACTCTGAAGGTCAAGAACACAAAGAGTAAAGTGAAGTGGTCCAGTGCGGATAAGAAGATTGTGAAGGTGAACAGTAAAGGTAAACTGACTCCAATATCGATCGGAAGTACCAAAGTGACTGCTAAAGTGAATGGATGCAAATATACATGTCGTGTGACGGTTGCGGATTATACAGGTATGTCAATTGAACAGAAGGCAGTTGTAAGTTATGCGCTTCAATTTGTGGGCAATAAGTATCGCTATGGTGGTTCCAGTTTGACAAAGGGAACTGACTGCTCCGGATTTACGATGTCTGTTTACAAAAAATTTGGATATGATTTATATCACAATGCATATCAGCAAATGAAAGATGTCAAGAAGGTAAAGGCAAGTAAGATGCTTCCGGGCGATTTGATTTTTTATGGATCAAGCAAGAATAGCGTATCTCATGTTGCATTGTATATAGGAAACGGAAAAGTCGTACATGCATCGACGGAGAGGACCGGTATTATCATATCGAACTATGATTACAGAAAATATGTAGGGGTTGGGCGCGTGTTAAAGACGGCAACTTACCCGGAGCCGGAGGAAGAAACGACTGAGGAGACGACTGAGCAGACGACTGAGCAAACTACAGTGAATCCATCCGATGATGTACCACCTGCTGAGGTGGTGACGGAGGATCAGAACCCATCATCCACAGAGAATAATCCGGAGGATCAGAGGGAAACTTCGGAAGAAAACCCAAAGGAAAAAGATCCATGGAATGATGAAAGTTCAAGAAACTATTACGATGAGAGAAGAGATGTAAGTGATAGAGATAATTCGAGCGTAGATATGTTTCGATAAAGGGTATGATAAGAAGACGGTGGCTTAGAGATAGCCACCGTCTATTTTTATGACTTCACCGGTTAAGTAAAACGGACTTTCATATAAGTGATAAACCATATTGGCAATTTCTTTTGGCGTGCCGAGACGACAGGCAGGGATATCATTGCAAAGAGCTTCTAATTCTGCCCGGTCAAAGCATGCATTCATCTCTGTATCGATTGCGCCGCACGCAATTGCATTCACGCGGATGTTACTGGGAGCCAGCTCTTTTGCCAGAGCTTTTGTAAATGCATTGACACCGCCCTTTGTGGCACTGTATGCAACTTCACAGGATGCTCCGCTGATTCCCCACATGGAAGAAATATTGATGATATGACCGGATTTACGATGAACCATATACGGAACAATCTGATTACAACAGTTGAAAACGGAGGTCAGATTGGTGCGAACGATCCGATCCCATTCGTCGATGGTCATATCGGAAAGTAATCCGACATGAGAGATCCCGGCATTGTTTACCAATAATTCTATATTCGGAAATTGATCGGAGACTGCCTGTATCATGGAACGCACAAATTCAAAATCTCCAATGTCTCCGGAAAAGGCAAGACATTCTTTGCCCAGATTTTCAATTTCTTTTTTTGTTTGCTCTAACGCTTCTTTGTTATGACAGGAGTTGATTGCAATACAATCAAAATGTTGCGCGAGGGTGATGGCACAGGCTTTTCCGATGCCTCTTGAGGCACCTGTAATAATTGCAGTTTTCTTCATGGAATTCTCCTTCTTGATTCACAATATGAAATGTAATGTCATTATATATCAGATGATAACAGAAAACAAGAAGGATGCAGAGTCTGTAAGTGTGATTTGGTTACTGCTTAGATGTACGCCACCGAGTGTGGTATATGTTGTCCATTCCGGGCACGCTTTCGCTTAGTTGTTCACGTAGCGGTACTAAATTCGCCGCTTTTTGGCGGCTCATTGACGTTCACAAATAGCCCTACATTGGACAACATATACCACACTCGGTGACGGTTTACTGGCTAACGAGTGAACTGTAACGTGATTTTTGCTTTCACAGAAATTACACGAAATTGAGATTGCTTATTTACGCAATAACATTTATAATAAAATATGTTGTTTGACGCATATTATATGTATATAAAAGACAACTGACCCAATTTACCGTACATTTATCATATCCGATGAGCGGGATTTGGGAATACAGAATACATTAGATTGTATTATATAACAGGAGGATAAGACGATTGGAAGAAAATAATAACAGACAAAATAATAACAATCAGAATAACGGAAAAAAATCTCCCAACAGAAATTCTATTTTAATATTAGTTCTGTCGATTGGATTGGCATTGCTCTTCTTTAATGTGTACAAACGTTTTCAAGAAGGGCAAAGAGAAGAGATTTCGTATAGCCAATTTATGGATATGTTGAGTGAAGGAACGATAGATACCGTAAAGGTTTACAGCTCGACGATTGAGGTGATTCCGAAGGAGAAAGACGGCAAGCTTTCCACTAAGATATATTATACAAACCGGATTTCGGATATCAATCTGGTAGATCGGCTAGAAAATGCAAAGAGCAACGGCGAATTGGATTACAAGGCTATGGATGAGAGTAGTAATGCGCTTATCGGAAATATTCTGTCATGGGTTATGATGATTGGCGTGTTTTATCTGCTTTTATGGCTGTTTTCGCGATCTGTATCCAAGAGTGGCGGTATGATGGGCATCGGTAAAAGTAACGCCAAACTCTATGTGGAGAAGAAGACAGGAATCACATTTGCAGATGTGGCGGGCCAGGAAGAATCGAAGGAGTCTTTGAAGGAGATGGTCGATTTCCTGCATAATCCGAAAAAATATTTGGCAATCGGTGCAAAGTTGCCGAAGGGTGCATTGTTAGTAGGTCCTCCGGGAACCGGTAAGACATTGCTCGCAAAGGCAGTGGCTGGAGAGGCAAATGTTCCGTTCTTTTCGCTCTCCGGTTCAGATTTTGTGGAATTATATGTGGGTATGGGAGCTTCCAGAGTAAGGGATTTATTTAAACAGGCGAGTTCCATGGCACCGTGTATCATCTTTATCGATGAGATCGATGCAATCGGAAGAAGCCGCGACAGCAAGTATGGCGGTGGTGATTCCGAGCGAGAACAGACACTTAATCAATTGCTTTCTGAGATGGACGGATTTGATACATCAAAGGGTATTGTAATTTTAGCGGCAACCAACCGGCCTGAGATTCTCGATAAGGCATTGCTTCGTCCGGGACGTTTTGACCGGAGAGTTATCGTGGAGAAGCCTGATTTAAAGGGAAGAATAGAGACACTTAAGGTTCATGCCAAGGATGTCAAGATGGATGAGACCGTTGATTTTAAAGAGATTGCACTTGCCACTTCAGGTGCTGTTGGTGCAGACCTTGCCAATATGATCAATGAGGCAGCCCTCGCTGCTGTAAAGGATGGAAGAGAATTTGTAAGTCAGGCTGATTTGTTTGAGGCTGTTGAGGTGGTATTTGCCGGAAAAGAGAAAAAAGATCGTATCTTGAGCAAGGAAGAGAAACGTATCGTTGCTTATCATGAGACAGGTCATGCATTGGTATCAGCACTTCAAAGTCACACGGAACCGGTGCAGAAGATTACGATTGTTCCGAGAACAATGGGTTCACTTGGTTATGTAATGCAGGTGCCGGAAGAAGAAAAATATCTGAAAAGCAAGGTGGAGATGGAGGAGGATATCGTAACATTTCTTGCAGGACGTGCCGCAGAATCGATTAAGTTTGACTCTGTTACCACAGGTGCTTCCAATGATATCGAGCAGGCAACCAATATCGCCAGAATGATGATTACCGTCTATGGTATGTCTGACAAGTTTGGTATGGTGGCATTAGAGTCTGTACAGAACAGATATCTTGACGGAAGTCTTGCACTTAACTGTTCCGAGGAGACGGCTACCAAGATTGATAATGAAGTAAGAAAGGTCATCAAGAAGTCCTATGATAAGGCATATGATATGTTAAAGAATAATGTGGACGTGTTGGATGCTCTGGCAGGGTATCTGATTGAGAAGGAGACCATTACCGGTAAGGAGTTTATGGAGATCTTTAAGGAGGTTACCGGCAATGAACTTAAAGAGGCAATCATAGAAGATCAGAAATTGGATTGATTCATAATCAGACGCTTCTCCCTTGAACAGAGAAGCGTCTGTTCTTTTTGCAATCAAAGTGCAATTGCTGTCACGTTTGCATGAAAAGCGGACGCCTGTTAACAACTATTGGGGAATACAATATGAAAGATGGATTTGATATAAAGGAAGAATTGAAAAAGCTACCGGATTGTCCGGGCGTATACCTGATGCATGCTGCGAATGATGAGATTATCTATGTTGGAAAAGCGATCAATTTGAAACGAAGGGTAAGCTCCTATTTCCGCAAGGTGGTGAACCGGGGGCCGAAGATTGATAAGATGATCTCGCTGATCGATTATTTCGAATATATTGTGACGGATTCCGAACTGGAAGCACTTGTGCTTGAAAACAACCTGATCAAAGAACATCACCCGAAATATAATACCATGTTAAAGGATGATAAGAGTTATCCGTTTATGAAGATAACTGTGCAGGAGGATTTTCCGCGTGTGTTGTTCGCAAGACAGATGAAACGGGACGGAGCAAGATATTTTGGCCCATATACCAGTGCGGCGGCAGTCAAGGATACCATCGAACTGGTTCAAAAGCTTTACGGTATCCGTACCTGCAACAAGTCTTTGCCGAAGGAGATCGGAATCGGCAGACCGTGCCTATACTATCAGATGAAGCAGTGCGCCGGTCCCTGTCAGGGTTACATATCAAAGGAAGCGTATGGGGAACGGATTGATAAACTCCTGGCGTTTTTAAATGGGGATTATAAGAAGGTACTGGCTGATCTCGAACAGAAGATGAAGGAAAAAGCGGCAGAGATGGAGTTTGAAGAGGCGGCGGAGTATCGAGACCTGATCGAGAGTGTCAAACATGTGACCGGCTCGCAGAGAGCGGTCAAGACCGGCGGCATTGACAGGGATGTGATCGCCATGGCAAGAAAAGAGGAGGAGACGGTTATATCCGTGTTCTTTGTCAGGGATGGAAAACTGCTCGGAAGAGAACATTTCCATATGGAACAGACCGGAAAAGACTCCGGATCCCAGATCATAGAAGCATTTATCAAACAATATTATTCGGGAACCCCTTTTGTGCCGAACGAGCTTCTGACCGAATTTGCGGTAGAAGAACAGAACCTGTTAGAACAGTGGCTCGGAGAGCGGAGAGGAGGCAGAGTCCATATCATCACACCGCTTAAGGGAGAAAAGTCCAAGATGATCGATCTGGCGCGAGAGAATGCGAGAGTGGTGATGTCCAGGGATCTGGAGAAACTGAGACGGGAAGAGGCCAGAACGGTTGGAGCGGCAAACGATCTGGCAGCTCTTTTGGGACTCCCTTCTGCTGACCGACTGGAAGCCTTTGATATCTCCAATACAAGCGGATATCAGTCCGTGGCATCCATGGTAGTGTTTGAAAAGGGAAGACCGAAGAAGAATGCCTATCGTAAGTTTAAACTCCGCACAGTGACGGGACCGGATGATTATAAGAGTATGGAAGAGGTTCTGACGAGGAGATTTACCGATGAACGGTTTGATGTCTATCCGGATATTCTCATGATGGATGGCGGACGCGGTCAGGTCAATGTAGCGCTTCGCGTTCTGGATCAATTACATCTGAATATTCCGGTCTGCGGTATGGTAAAGGATGACAATCATAGGACCAGAGGACTTTATTATAACAATGAGGAGATCACCTTTCCGAAAAACAGTGAAATTTTTGGCATGATCACCCGGCTTCAGGACGAGGCGCACCGGTTTGCCATTACCTACCACAAGCAGCTTCGCGGGAAGGAACAGGTTCACAGTATTTTGGATGATATCAATGGCGTGGGACCGGCAAGACGGAAAGCGCTTATGCAGCATTTCAAAGACATTGATAAGATAAAAAATGCTACGGAAGAGGAACTTCTTGAAGTAAGGGGAATCACACCCCAGGTGGCGCAGGAGATCGTATCTTTTTTCCATGCAGAATAACGGGGCTTCATGGACATGGAATCGCATATTAAGTTCCAATGCTTTGCAGTAAGAGTAGGCCGAGTTACTGTTCAGACGCAATGTCATTTACTTAAGCCGGACGTTGCCGGATATGTTATATGTTTTCCATTTCGGGCACGCTTTCGCTTAACTTTAAACGCAACGGTACTAAACTGGTCGTCATTCGTTAAGTGCCGGCGTTTGCAGATAGCCCTACATGGTAAAACATATAGCATATCCGACAACTGTGTATTGGCAAATTTTAAGTAAATGACATTGGTTTAGACGTACGCCACCGAGTGTGGTATATGTTGTCCATTCCGGGCACGAGCTAAAGCATACCTTCGAACTAAGCTCGTACCTCGCTAAGGTCTCAGGCATT
>CAJOMI010000121.1 GCA_905235545.1 uncultured Lachnospiraceae bacterium
GCAAGCGTGCCTGCGTTGATTTGTTAAAGTGACACAACTCTCATAACCTATACTTAAGTTTTGCAATTGCCCGTTTTTATCCATCCACTATACCGGCAGCGGTTGTCCGTAGAACACAGCGTTGAGCGCATCGCCTCTCGGCGGTTCTAAAAAGCGTTCTTCCTCCCCTACCACCACTTTTCGTTCTTTTCCTTTTGTCGTCTTCGCGATCACAGTTGCCTCGATACCGGCCTCTCTCATCGCTTCAGCCATCTGCTCTCCTTCTTTTGTCACAAGAAGTAAACTCCCCTGTCCGTTTAACAAATAAGGATTCAGGTCAAAATACTCACATATCTCGATAATTTCCTGTTTGATCGGAATGTCCTCTATATGAATTCTTGCCCCGCAGTTGCAGGCGGCAAGGAGCTGCCACAACGCGCCGAACACGCCACCGTTTGACACATCATGTGCCGCGTATATGCAATCCGGATTCTTCACGACTGCATCCTCGATGACAGAAAGCTCCGGTCTTAAGGAAGTATCTTTGATATAATCCGCGGCCTTTGACAGATAGCTTTTCGGATATCTGGTAAGCAATTCTTCTTCCCGAAGCGTCGCAAGAATCGCTCCCCCATAGACTCCGGTTCCCTTGGTCATAACAATATCAAATCCGGCCGTGATTTCCTTATGCCGGTTCTCCCAGAGTTTGGAACCATATGCAGTCACGGCAATCGTCGGTTCGTTCACGGAGGATACCAGTTCCGTATTCCCGGCCAGAATATCAATCTGATATTCCTCTGCCTTTTGACTCAGGTTCCCTGTAATCTGTCGAAGCAAAGATTCTTCACTGTGTTCCGGCAACAGGATTCCCACAGATATTCCGTAAGGATATCCGCCTGCGGCAATTACATTATTGATTGCATTATCCAGAGCATATATCTCATTTCCCGTATAAGAAAAGGCAGTGGTGGCCATGGATGTTACCATATTGCCAATCACTGCCCCATCATGTCCAATTCCTGCTCGCAGTGTAGTATCCTCTGCATGATACCGAATCGGATTCAGCACGGAACGTTTGAATGTATGCTCTGGTAATTTACCAGTTCTCATTCCTATTCTCCTTCCGTTTGATTCTGGTCCTCCTCCGGAGCAGCAGGTATTTCCGGAGCTTCCGTCGTTGCTTCTTCCTGCTTCGTCTCCTCTTGATCAGGATTCTCGTTTTCTTTCTTTTTCTTTTCCTTCTTTTCCTTATCTTCTTTTTTCTCTACCTTTTTGGTGCCAACCCGGATCTTTGCAGGCTGTGCTGTATATTTGCTGGTATTCACACGAACGGAATCGACCAGAACTCCATCCTCATATATATTCTTCCAAAGTTCTGCGTAATAACCCGTATGTGCTTCCTGTTCCACAACCTGAGTTCCCTCGTCCATCGTATCATCCTTAATCTCTTCCGGATCACCCGGTTCATACGTTTCAATGACTCTGGATTCTAATTCAATGGTCCGATTCTCCGGTCTCTCATCATGTCCGTATATGGCAAAAGATATACTTCCTCCGCCCGCATATCCGTCAATAAAAATAGGATAATCCGTGTTGTTGGTAAATTTAAAATCCATGTAGGTCCCTGCAATGGCAGCATCTCTGGATGCATCTACATAGCCAACCCGAAGTGAGTGCGGATAGCGCTCATCCACCTGCAGTTCTGCCTTGAGCACAGCATTATAAAGTGTTGTGGAAACCTGACAGATACCACCGCCAAGTCCATCTACCAATTCATTGTTGACATACTGACCCGCATTGGCATATCCATTCTCCTCCGTAAACGGAGACACCGTTTCATATACGGAAAACTGTTCTCCCGGCATGACAACCGTACCGCTGATCTTTCCGGCTCCGGTCACGAGGTTCTGTGCACGGCTGGAATTACCTGCGTTATATCCGGTCTCTGCCCTGCCCATAACACTGTCCACCTTGCTGAAATCTTCCGCCGTATATTTCGGCTGTTGTTCCTCCACCACGGCCGCGATCTTAATATCCTTCTGTTCCCATGCTTCCGAAAAGATCTTTTCTATCTCCTTGATGGTGTCATCCACCATGATCTTCGTGCCGACTTCACCGTCCGTAATGACAAATTCTCCGTCCTGTCTCGAAATCGATGCATCCTTTGCCTCTTTGACAAGATCTTCCGTATTGCTCTCTAATATATCCCGAAGAACGGATTTGTCAAACTTCTTCTTAGGAATCAAGACAACATTTTCCGCTTCTAATGCCTTAATCTCTTTATATCGCGCAAGAATATTGCCCTTGCGGCCATATTCCAGTGCCTGATCCACAGCTTCTTCTGGTGACACCGATATGTTCAGATCTCCCAAAGAGGTCGTATACTCACCAAGTGAGGTGGTAAAGGTAAGTTTGAGCGAATCAATCCCCTTCATATAGTCCTGATATTCTTCAATCGCTTCTTCCTTTGTCAATCCGCCCACATAGGCCCCATCCAGATAGACACCGGCATAAATCGTCTGTTCCTCTTCCTTTGCCGCAGATACATGAAATGTTGTTCCGATCGCGCCAAGAGCAAACAAACCAATCACAAATCTTTTTATTAAATTTTTCTTTTTCATAATATCCGTCCCTTATCCATTACATCAGTGCATGATACAACAAAACACTGTTCCTAGAAAGCAGCAATACATCCAATTACCATCGCTGCTACCAGTACAATGGCGATAATCGTTGAAATGAGACGCTGTCTCTTCTTATTACTGAAATTAAACATCAAAACACCTCTTTTCTTTTCATTGATATTACTCCAAATCCGGTGAAAATGCAATACTTAGCCACTCCTTCCACATACATTTCTCCATTTGTTACAAGTTCTTTTCTATTTGGTTGACTTTTTTCACATTTCGTGCAACACTTATCTCAATTTTTGACACTACTATAACAGAACGTTCGGAAAGCAGAGGTGAATGCAATTGAATCAGGAAGAGATCAAAGCCCACGTAATGCTTGCAAAAAACGGAGATAGCGCCTCCTTTTGCAAGCTATACGAATTATACTACAAAGATATGTACCGATTTGCCTATTACATGCTGGGGAATCAACAGGACGCGGAAGATGTGATCAGCGAGACAGTATTGGATGCCTTTACCGGTATCCGGAATCTGAAGCATCCCGCCAAATTCAAATCCTGGATTTTTCAGATTCTGACCACAAAATGCAAGCGGCAGATGGCGGTATATATATCTGACCGGGAACATTTAAGGGAGGAACCGGACGAAAAGGATCTCACGACCGGTGATCATCCCTATGCCGAAACGCTGGATGTCCGCGCCGCATTCTCCTCGCTTTCGGAAAGCGAGCGTGTCATCATCGCACTCACAGTCTTTGCAGGTTATAACAGCAAAGAGACTGCCAAAATGTTAAAGAGCACGGAGGGAACCATACGCTCAGCAAAAAGCCGCGCCCTTGCCAAAATGTCAGATTGTTTAAAGGAGGAGTTCGCATGAAAGAACAGGATCTTATTCATATGATTGATGAAGAGACAAAAAATATTCCGATTCCGGACAGCATTTCTCCCGACGCTATGAAGAAAATGCTGGATGAACATATCGCAGGAAACGAAAATGAATCTGCCCTTCCGAAAGAAACCGATGAAACAAATGCCGGAGCTATGAAAAAGAACAATCGGCGTATACGCCGTTATACCATTGCCGCCTGTGCCGCACTGTGTCTGTTCGGAACCATTGGTGTCACCCGATTGATCGGGAACCCGCTCTCCGATCAGAGTGCCAAATCAGGGCAGAGTGAAATGCAGATGGAATCCGCAGAAAACGGAGCGGAAATGAATGCAGCCGACGAGTCGGGCATGGACGTTGCAGCGGAAGAATCCGCAATTGCCACCTCCGGTTCCGATGAAGAGGATCTCGCCCGGCAGAGCAACCTTTTATCGCCTGCCAGCTATGAAGATTACTACGATACCATGAAATCCGCTTATGATGCATATTACGACCGGTTGGCAACCGTCACCACAGACTATGATGACATCGTCACCGGCGAGACTACCGTAAACCAAAGCGCAGCCAGGGGCTATGGCGCAGTGAAAGAATCGGTTCAAAGTGACAGTGACACCAACGCTTCCGCTGATTTCTCCACCACCAACACGCAGGAAGAAAATGTGGATGAAGGAGACATCATAAAAACCGATGGCAAATATATCTATAAGATCATATCCGGATATGACGAACGGATCGGATATAACGTCAACAAACTCACAATTACACAGGCGGAAAACGGCAATCTCACGTTTGTTACGTCCATCGATCTCGACGAAGTTATAAAAAAAGAGGAATCCAACCATATCCGGTTTGAGGATTTTTATCTCTATGACGATCAACTGGTATTTATTTATTCCAAACAGAATTATATTGATTGGACCGTGGAAGACGATTCCATGTATGAAGAGGATACAATGTCAGATGATTCCATGTCGACATATATTGTACTTTTTAACCTGAAAGACAAAGCACACCCTCTCCATACAAAGACTTTGAAACAGTCCGGCTGGTATGAGACTTCCCGCATCAGCGATGGTTACCTGTATACCATCAGTAACTTCTGTGAAATCTCCTTTAATGACCGGAAAGATTACAAAAA
The DNA here is from genome assembly GCA_905235545.1 of uncultured Lachnospiraceae bacterium. GTDB lineage: Bacteria > Bacillota > Clostridia > Lachnospirales > Lachnospiraceae > CAG-590. The sequence continues at coordinate 4,636 of CAJOMI010000121.1, forward strand.
CTATATTCCTTTCGTCGATGGCAATCCGATATCGTGCATTGACATTTACTATCCGGCTGAGATTCTGGCCGAGAGCACACATGTGATCACAAGTCTCGATCTCTCCCATCCGAAGGATTTTACGGACACAAAAGCCATTTCTTCCAACGGGAATGAGTATTATGTCAGCGATTCCGCCATCTATATATATGCAACCAAATACAATGAGATTCAACAGACGGAGATTATGCGGGTGGATTACAAGGATGGCATCCTGACCGTTGGAAACAGTGCCGTCATTACCGGATATCTTTATGACACCTTCGCTTTAAATGAGTACAACGGATATCTGCGTATCGTGGCGACAATTCCCGCAAACACGGCGTCCAATATGGCAATTGAGGATTTCAACAACGATTTTGGGAAAACCGGAGACGATCTTAAAGTGACCGAGGATATCAACGTCATTTATATTCTGGATTCCCATATGAAGCTGACCGGCAAACTATCGGGAATCGCACCGGGCGAGCGCATATACTCGGCAAGATTTTTCGGGGACACCGGCTATTTTGTGACCTACCGGAAT
>CAJOMI010000122.1 GCA_905235545.1 uncultured Lachnospiraceae bacterium
TGAGGCCGACTTAGAGACCCATGGAATAGGAGATTTCAGAGTACCGGGTGTGGACGATAACGTAGGATATCTCTCACAGAATCCGGATTGGCTTGATTCGTATCTGGATCGCCAGGAACGAAATGTATTGAGAGATCGTAATCAGGCAGCACCGGTCATGTGGTCTCTCGGCAACGAAAGTGGTTATGGACCTAACCTGGAAGAGGGTGGCAGACTCTGCCATCGTCTGGATCCGACAAGACCGGTACATTATGAGGGGGCTTGTCGGGACACGGCAGGTTATCACAATGATACCAGCATGTTGGATGTGGAAAGTCGTATGTATGCTTCACCGGAGTGGTGCAGAACATACTGTGAGGATCGGCGTTTCCACAAACCTTTAGTGTTATGTGAATATAGTCATTGTATGGGCAATGGCCCGGGAGATGTAGAGGACTATTGGAAGGAGGTGCTGAAGTATCCTAATTTTGCAGGTGGTTTTCTCTGGGAGTGGTGCGATCATGCCTGCATAGCCGGAGAAAAAGACGGGAAACCAATATACCATTATGGAGGTGATGCGGGAGAAGAACCGAATGACGGTAATTTTTGTATGGACGGTCTGGTTTATCCGGATCGACAACCTCACATGGGACTGCGTGAGATTGCGGCATGCTACCGTCCAATCAGAGCATCTTTGTCTGAGAATGATGAAATTATATTGTATAACACAATGGATTTTACCGATGCAGGAAATGCTATACAGGTAGGATGGAAGTTGCTGGATTTGGATGCGACTGTTGCTTCGGGCAGCCTTGATCTGCCGCCGATTCCGCCTCATGCTGAGGTGCATGTGCAGGTTCCGGGCCTTGCTAAAGCCAAGGGAGATAACCATTATCTGACACTGACTTATACGACAAAGGAAGAATCTGCATTGGTTCCGGCCGGACATTGCGTAGGCGTTGACCAATTACCTCTGGGCGAAGAGACAGGAAGTGTTCTCTCTCAGAAGGCAGGAGCCGTGGAGCTGGAAGAAACCGCTGTCGGATTTACTGTGCGGGCGGAGGATGTTGAAATATGCTTTGACCGGGCATATGGAGGACCGGTTTCCGTGACAAAAGCAGGAAAAGAATTTTTTGACGCCCCATTGCAATATACGGTCTGGCGTGCTCCGACGGATAATGACAGAAATATACGTGCAGACTGGGAGGATGCAGGCTACGACAGAACAATGGTAAAGTGCAGAATGTTTGATGCGGAGATCTTGTCTGACGGACGGGTAAAAATCCATTCGGAAGCAGATCTGACTGCTGATTACCGCATGCCTCTCGTACATTTTAAGGCTGATTGGACGGTTGACTGTACCGGCTCTCTGATTCTGGAGTTGGAAGCACATAAGACAGATATTTTCCCTAAATTCCCGAGATTCGGTATTGTGTTAACACTCCCGGGGACACTGTGCGACTGTGATTATACCGGTTATGGTCCTGACGAGAGCTACATCGACAAGCGGCACGCATCCGTCTTCGGACGATATACATCCACTGTAGAAGGTATGCATGAAGATTACATTTTCCCACAGGAGAATGGGAGTCATTGGGGCTGCACGCAAGTTGCTCTTTCGGGAGATGATAACCGCGTGGAGATCGCCGGGGGAGAACGCTTTTCAATGAATGTTTCGCCATATACGGCAGAGGCACTTACAGAGGCGGATCATAACTACGAACTGGTTCGCTCCGGTGCCACCATATTACATTTGGATCTTACCATGAGTGGCGTTGGCTCCAATTCCTGCGGACCTGAGCTTGCTCCGGAGTATAGAGCAACGGATGATCCAAAGGGCAGTTTCCGATTTGAGTTTTACACTCAATCCGGGAAAGATGCATAACAACAAAAAAGTTCCTGTTTGAATATATGTCTGCAATGAATTGTGGAAATGGGCGAATGAAAATTTCGGATATTTATGAAAAAACAAATGTTATATCATTTGCTTTTGCGCATTTTATTCAATTCGTTGAAGCGTATATGGGACAAAGAAGGAACAATCGTGATTTTAACATAAAACAATTTGTAATATTTAAAAAAATTGTTGAAAATAGTGAAAACATATTGACATTTTCCCGATAATATAATAATATCATAACAGATATATCGATATATCATTTATCCGAGTAAAATACATAAGAAAATATATGGACTCGGATTTGCAGGGATTAAAGGAGGGACGATATGGCAAAGAATAAAAAGAGCAAATCGGGCACTTCAAGTGGACGACCTTTTTGGAAAAGTGAGAACTTTCGAGGATATATGTTTATGATTCCTACCCTTATAGGATTTCCGCTTTTCACGTTGTATCCACTTATTTCTTCACTTTATTGCTCGTTTTGTGATTGGGATGGTGTGAATGCGCCGGTATGGAAAGGTCTTAAGAATTATACATTCATTTTGACGCAGGATCCGATCTTCCCTAAGTCGTTAAAAGTTACATTGGAATATGCGCTTATTAATGTACCCATGACCTTGATACTTGGTCTGGCAGTGGCTGTGTTACTTAACAAACGGTTACCCGGTATAAAGATTTTCAGAACAATCTATTATTTACCGACGATTATTCCGGCTGTTGCAGCTATTTTGCTTTGGAAGTTTATGTTTAAATCCGACACGGGTATGATCAATGGCGTGCTTCAACAGATTGGGCTTCAACCGGTTGGATGGCTGACGAGCGAACGCGTTGTTCTGATTGCCCTTTCCATCATAAAATGGTGGGCAGTAGGTGGAACGATGATGATTTTCTTAGCCGGATTGCAATCGGTTCCGGATGAGTTATATGAAGCAGCCAAGTTAGACGGAGCAGGCAGATGGTCTTTATTCCGGCATATTACGATTCCGATGATTACGCCGATATTGTTCCTGCAGTTGATTACCGGTCTGATCGGTAACTTACAGGCTTTCAATGAAGCGTCTATTATGACCGAAGGTGGTCCTAACTATGGTTCATATTTTGTAAATTATGACATTTACATGACAGCATTTAACCAGGGAAGCAAATTTGGAAGAGCCTGTGCCGAGGCATGGATTCTGTTTATCATAATTGCTATTCTTACGGTGATTGTATTCCGCTCTTCCGAAACTTACGTATATTATGAGAATGAGTAGCCGGAAGATGCAAATGCAAGACGAAGAAAAGGAGGCAATTGATGCATAGTAAAACAGTAAACAAGAGAATTGGTACCACTATTCGGTACGCACTTATACTTATCTTTGCGATTCCAATGGTACTTCCGGTGTTATGGATGCTTTCTACAGCACTGAAGGACAATACGGCAGTATTTGCAATGCCGCCTCAATGGATTCCAAAGAAATTTCACTGGGAGAACTTTGTCACAGGTCTGTCCAGGATAAATTTTTGGCATGCTTTCCTCAATACACTGTTTATTGCAGTGTTATGTATGATAGGTGCCATTATCAGTAATCTGAGTGTGGGTTATGCACTTTCCAGATTTAAATTTAAGGGACGCAAGTTATGGTTTTATTTGATTATCGGCTCTATGATGATTCCGGGAATGACCACGGTTATGCCAATGTTTAAGTTTTGGACAGCTGTGCATGCATACGGTACATGGCTGCCAATGATCATTCCGGCATTTTTGGCTGCACCGTTTAATACATTTCTTGTTAGACAGTATATGAGCACAATACCAAAATCTTATGACGAAGCAGCGAAGATTGACGGAGCCAGCAGTGTACAGATCTTAGCCACGGTTATTGCTCCTCTGTGTAAGCCGTTGATCGCTTATATGGCGATTGCCACTTTCCAGGGCGTATGGAATGACTATATGAATCCATTGCTTTATGTCATTTCCAAGAAAGATAAGTGGACGTTGGCTTTGGCTGTTGCAAGACTTAGTTCCGGAACATATGGCAATGAGTGGAATCTGTTCATGGCCGCAGATATTGTATATTTCCTGCCGGTATTGATTCTGTTCTTCGTGTTCCAGGATTACTTTATGGAAGGACTTGGCTCAATGAGCGCAACCGGTGTCAAGTAAGAGGCATCTGTATAATATGAGTGCATTTCGGTTTATACCGTTTGCTATATAAAGAGTCTTAAAAGGAGGATAATGTATGAAAAAAAGAAAACTAGTAGCATCACTTTTGGCAGTTTCGATGGGGGCAACTTTACTTGCAGGTTGCGGCGGATCTGATGGCGGTTCATCTGAGTCCGGAGGATCAAAAACACAGACTTCTGATGGGGGAAGCGACGAGCAGGTTACCATTTATGTAACTGACTGGGAGAATGATCAGATGAATGAGGCTATTCAGAAAGCCTGCGATGAGCAGTTTACCCCTGCACATCCGAACATTAAAGTTGAGGTCCTCAGTGGTTCCTACGATGATTATGGTCAACAGATTACAGCAATGTTACAGGCGGGTGATAATCTTGACATCTTCCAGCAGGGATATGACGGAGGCGCTACACGTTTCGGTCAGGGAGAACTTATGGATGTTGGTGAAAGGGTTAAAGCAGAGCAGGACTTCATTGCCGGATTCTATCCTGGTGCTATGGAAGGCTGGACAACCGGCGACAGCGTTTATGGACTTCCGGGTCTTGCAAACGTATACGGAGTATTCTATAACAAGGATCTCCTGAAAGAGAAAGGATTGGCTGAGCCGACTACTGATTGGACATGGGATGATCTTTGGAATTTAGCTGAAGCTTGTAAGGATCCTGGTAGTTCTACCTATGGTATCTATGGATATAATACAGATATCTTCGGTACGGCTTCTATCGGTGTATCTGATGGTGGTCAGCCGTTCTTAGATAAGCCGATCGATCCAACAGGTGTTACCTGTGACGATAAGTTAGTTGCAAGTGTTAAGAAGATTTCAGACTTGATTGTTGATGGTACTCTTCCACCAAGAACTTATGAAACCGGTAACGAGCAGTCACAGTTTGAGTCAGGTACAGTTCCTCTTCTGTGGTATGGTCAGTGGGAGGTTAACTCTCTGATCCAGAATGATCCTGGATTTGAGTGGGGATTTGCTCCTTCACCTAAGGGTTCTGTGACAGGTGCTACAGCTTATGACTTTGTTGGATGGTGTATAAAGAAAGATTGTGCTCATCCGGATGAAGCATGGGAAGTTCT
>CAJOMI010000123.1 GCA_905235545.1 uncultured Lachnospiraceae bacterium
ATTGCCGCATACCACACCTCATCACAAATCCCCAGATTATTTCGTCTTGCCTGACGCAGTACACCTTCAAACTTCATCCCTGCTTTATCCATCACACGTCCTGATTTGGGATTATTGGCATCATGGTAAGCAGCGACTCGATTGAGTCCCACTTCGTCAAACAAGAAATCCATTACCGCCCTAAGCGCCTCCGGCATAATTCCCTGTCCCCAGTAAGCCCTGCTCATGCAGTAACCGATTTCCGCCGCCTCTATCTCTTCCTTCAACCGCACCACGGAAATGTTGCCGATCGCCCTTCCGGTTTCTTTCAGCTCGATGACCCAGTTAAAATATCCTCCATCCTCATACTTGGGAATCCAATCTTGAAGCAGCATGCGCGTAATATCCACGCTTGGATGAGTGGGCCATGTGAGGAATTTGGTAACCTCCGGGTCCGATGCCCACTTATTGTACATATCTTCTGCATCCTCTATCACATATTTTCTTAAGATCAATCTGTCGGTTTCCAGTCTTTTCGTTCCTAATTTGTTCATGCGTTTCTCCTTTTCGCAAATACCCCCATTTTGCTAATTGCGAAACTCCTTATTAAACTTGATTCAATTGTGCATATTGTATTGATTCCATAAGCAGACCTTGGCGCAGGCGTTGGTACTTAATGAGTGTGTAACACGAATTTAGTACCACTACGCCGGAGACAGAGTGGAAACGTGTCTGCGATGGAACTATACAATATGCACAATTAAAAAGCTGTAAATCAGAGTTTCGCAAACGCCTAAATACCCCCATTAATTTCCTTCATATATACTCCAGTAAGAAATCGCACCATATTCTGTGAATTGTTTTTTCCCCGCCTCCACAGCACAAATCTTATATTGTCCACTGGATGTATCCTTTTCAAATACCAATGTTGTAGGCACAGTTTTAGCACCAACTACGTAGGTATTGGAATCATCTATGGAAATACTTCCATATCCAACAATTACAAGATAGGTAATTCCATCATGCTCCTGCAATTCTGCATTTTTTATCTCCAGATACTGTTTCATCGCCGAACTGTACGTTTTACCGGTACGTGTAGTCTGGTCTAACAACATCTTACTTTCCTGTCTCGTCGTACTGTCTGCATTAATAATTCCTCCATAATTCAAATATCCATTATAGATGCCTACAACTACTGCAATAAAAGCGACAAAGTATCCTAATGTCAAAAGTGCACCTGTTCCGGACGAACCGCGAATTACTTTGTTTCGTCGAATTGGATAAAATGGATACAATAAAAACGCAAACACCAGAAGGGATACTCTTTTTTCATATAAAAAGAACACCAAAAATGCATCAATAATGATATAAATCACCATGATAGAAGAAATACTTTTGATTATACTCTCATTATCCTGAATCAATAAAGGATCCTGTGATGCCAGCCATATCATACAGCCGATGAAAACAATATAAAAAATATATAAGATAATGCCTGATATTTTAATAATCGCATTATCTCCCTGCCCACTTCTCTTTTCCACTGTAAAATCATCCGGTGAAACCGTTTGGGAAATATGTATCGTTTGCCTTTCTAATCCCGTATTCCAATCATTCTGCTGTCCATAATCGCCTACAGGTGGATCCCACGGATTCCTCTCCGGTTCCTTATTGCCTGCCGGTGGATCCCACGGATTCCTCTCCGGTTCTTTTGCCTGTCCCGAAGGTTTATTTGAATCATCATTTGCTAATCTCAATGCCATTTTCTATTCTCCTTCTTAGAATTTTTCAAGAATGCTCCCTGCATTCTTGCGTAGTATGATCACTCTTCAAAAGTGTAGCTAAAACAAATGCAAATATCAAGCAAAAAAATTTGAAATTATATACAATTTTTCATAGCAAAATCCGAAAAAATTTGTTAAAATATAAACAGAAGCTGAAATAAATATCGTTGTTGAAAGTTGTGCGTAGATAAGAGGTGAAAATATGGTTCAAGCATTTTATCTTGTAGTATTAATTGCATCTCTGATTATTACCGGATATTTTCTGTTTCGATCAAGACAGAATGACACAATATTTCTGTTTTTCGAAATCAATGTGATCGCAAACAGTCTGGGCAGATATATGGTTGCCAGTGCACAGTCGTTAGATGTAGCCATTATCGGCAATAAATTTTTGTACGTAGGGGCGTGTTACTGCCCATTAGCCCTGATTCTGGAGATTACACAAATATGTGAGATCAGATTCCCCAAATGGCTCAAATACGGTTTGCTCACTTTTTCTACGGTAGTATTATGTCTTAGTCTCTCCATTGGAAAGTATGACTTTTTCTATAAAGATGTCAGTCTCGAACAGGGAAACGGATTCCATTATCTTGCTAAAACCTATGGCCCGTGGCATGTGGCTTATCTTGTGTTGACGGGGGTCTATGCAGCGCTAACGATCTTTTATCTGATCTATGTGGTGAGACGGCGGAACCGGATGCCGATACGAACGGTGGCTGTGCTCTCTACCCTGGGCATACTGATAATTCTCACTTATATAGTGGAGCGCCTTACGCACACACATGTAAGTTATCTTTCGATCGGATATCTGATTGCCATGTTATTGCTGGTAGTGATCCATAATCACACGGAATTATATGATATGACAGCCAACATCGCAACATCCGTGGAGAAAACGCATCAACAGGGATATCTGATTTTTGATAAAAAACTTCGCTTCATTAAAGGGAACAGCTATATCATGGAATTATTCCCGGAAATTTCGAGAGATTGGAAGACGGATACTCCGGTTCCACAATCAGATTCTTTCCTGTATACCAATGTGATATCATGGTTTACAGAGATTCACGATGATGAAGATGCTTTGAAAGAATCCCTGACGATTCATTATAAAGATTCTTATTATGAAGTACAGATACATCAGATCGTTCGAAGTACAAGGCGGGTGGAAGGTTTTGTAGTGGAATTCATCGACAGGACTTCGGAGAATCATTATCTGAATATGCTGCAGAATTACAATGAAGATCTGAAAAATGAGGTGGCTCGTCAGACAGAACATGTCACGCGCATTCAGTCGATGACCATTATGGGAATGGCAACCATGATTGAAAGCCGGGATAACGGTACCGGCGGGCATATCCGAAGAACAAGTGGAGTTGTCGGGATTTTTTCCAAGAGATTATTGGGTGAAAAAACAAAATTCAATCTGAGTACGGAATTTCTCAAAATGGTGGAAAAGGCCGCACCCATGCACGATCTTGGCAAGATATCCGTAGAAGACCGAATATTGCGCAAACATGGTAAATGCACGGAAGAAGAATTTGCCGAGATAAAAAAGCATCCCTCTGAGGGTGCAAGAATCGTACGCTGTATTTTGAATGATGTGGAATCCGATGAGTTTGTCGCCATCGCCGCCAATATGGCTCATTATCATCATGAAAGATGGGACGGGCAGGGGTATCCCACCGGAAAAGCCGGAGAAGATATTCCGATTGAGGCGCGTATCATGGCGTTGGCTGACGTGTTTGATGCCCTGGTGAGTGAGCGAAGCTACAAAGAAGCTTATTCGTATGACGCGGCATTTTCCGTCATTGAAAACTCTCTGGGCAGTCATTTCGATCCGGAACTTGGAAAGGTATTTTTAGAGTGCCGGAGCGAATTGGAAGCATTCTATAATGAAGCAAAGTGAGTCATAAGATATAAGGAGGATTAACGATTTGCAATTTATTCGAATTACCAGCTTTCTGTTGGGTATAACCTGTGTGATATTATTTATTCCACCTCTCACTTTGCATCGAATCCTGAATATTGGAAATGCCACCGGTTTATTGGTCGGCATTCTTTTTATCCTGTATGGAATCTTTGCAAAGATTATTCATGTGAAAATACAAACTCTTTGGAAATCTGTTTTTGGAAAAGCTCTGATCAGTATAGCCGGCACGATGATCGTATGTTGTGTGCTTCTTGCAATCATCATATCGGTATGTATGATTCGCGCGGTAAACAAGGAACCTGATAGTGATGTTCCACTGCTTGTTCTGGGATGTCAGGTAAAAGGAACACATCCAAGCATGATGCTGACAGAACGTCTTGAAACGGCAAATAAATATCTGAAAGAACATGATAATGCTGTCTGCATTTTGTCAGGCGGAAAAGGCGAAGATGAGGAAATCAGTGAAGCAGAATGCATGTATCATTATCTGATTGAGCACGGAATCTCCGCAGATCGTCTGATCATGGAATCACGTTCCACTTCTACCAGAGAGAATCTGCAATTTTCTCTTGAAATCATGGAAGAATATAATCTAGGGAACACGGTAGCAATCGTGACAAATGAATTTCACGAGTATCGCGCATTTCGAATTGCGGAAAAACTGGATATCGAACCCTATGCAGTGGCGGCAAACACACACTGGTGGATGTTTCCAACCTATCTGGTACGGGAATGGTATGGCGTGATCTACGAATGGCTGGGAATCGCGCATAACAGGTAACTTTACTTTCAAAAACCACTTAACAATCGAAGTGTCTCGTTATATCCCATTTCCTCACTCTTTCTGAGCCGATCTTTTGAAAAATCCAGAGTGCCGGTATTTTTTCGGTCCTCCAACGGAACGGAAGGTCTGCTCTCGAGATATTCTTTCTCCGTTCCGATCCATGTATGATCCACCCTGTCTTCCGGCTTCAGAAAACTTATGATATAGGTATCTATGTCCGCCCAATCTTTGAGTGCGAAGAGCGGAATCTTATCCGCAGGGGCAGGATTCCTGCAACCATTCGGCACGACTCCACCGTCAATATAAGACTTGCCATGATAGGAAACAGCAGGCGCTATTGCCGGCAGACTGCTACTTGCCAGGACCATCAATTTCTGATCCTTTGCAGACATTTCATGCAGTTTGAAATATTCCGGTCTCTCATCCTCAACGCAGTATGCACATACCGTGATTGGGATTTGATTTTGTTTTAATAGATCATTGGAATAAGATTCTTCAAACAGACGGAGGTATTGCCCGGACGAACTCGCATTTTTCTTGTCAAATTGCTCCATAAAATCCGATAATTTCATCATAAACTTTCTGATTGCATCCACTCCTCCAATTGCATATAAAAGCGCATTGAGCACCGATGGATGTACCTGCCATTACAAGCTGTTCTTTCTTAAGCCCTGCCTCTTCCAATGCCCGCAGCATTCCGATCTGATAGGCTCCTTTTGCTCCACCGCCGGATAAGACAAGGCCGATTTTTTTATTCTTAAAACTCACCATAGTGATCCTCCCCCTCTTTTTGCAGATTGTACTCCTATCTTCTACTTTGTCTCGTCAGGAGCAGATTCAACCGCATTTACAATGACATTTTCCGGAATTTCAACCGGATCACTTGAATAACTCGTAATTGTTTGACGTGTAATCAATTTGTTGACTTTTATATTTTGTTTTTCCATTGCACTTGAATAAGCCTCTGTGAGATCATACAATATCTCCTTTAACCTTTTCGTTGATTTGTCAAATTTATAGGTTATTTTTATAATGGAAGAATCGTCAAATTCAATGTTCCCGGAAAGACTTTGTGAACCGCCGGGTAACTTTTCACTCATCTCTCTCAAATTAAGATTGCTTGTTACAATATATTCTTCATCAGACTCATCCAGTGTCAGATCTTTATCAGAATCATTCTGTGATGTACCGAAAGAGGATAAACTTAAATTATAACTTGTTGAGCTGTTTTCTTCCTTCACCCACACACCATCATTCAATTCATAGCTGGTGACACTTCCATCATCTTCTTTTACATCATATTGTTGCATTGGCAAATTGTCTTCCCTACCTGAAATATTTATCGTCATATTGCCATTCACATAAGATGTTTTCGGGTCTGCTTGCATTGCAAGATTCACTAACATTTTCAGAGATCCCGTTTCCGAAGAATCCTCAGATACAGAAGTTTCTAAGTCATACTCATAAACCGCATTTGCAAATATGGTTTCATCCTTATAATCTTCCACCATATCAAGTAAACTCTCCGCTGTTACTGATTCCCCCGTATCACTCTTGCCACAACCTGTAAATGACAGAACCATACTTCCAATTAATAAACCAATCATCCATTTTTTTCTCATCTTTTCTCTCCCTTATAATTACTTTCCCGATATTCAAGAACGCTTCCGGCGTTACAAGATGCCCGAATTCAATATTCCCACGCATCTCCATACAATATACTGCATAACCCTCGATCAAGTCAAACAAATTTAAATGAATCATTCTCTCTGCTTAGAGGCGGGGGCATCTTCGTCTGAGATATACTGACTAGGAAGGCTCATTTTCAGGAATTCAGCCATCCTTTTTCAACCGCCCGATCCATATTAGCCGATACCCATGAATAAACTTCCGGCATAAACTCCTTAATAACAGACATCCTTTTTTCGACTGCTGCCCGATCGGTACCACTTTCCGCCCATGTATGTCCTTCTGTTAATGTGTTGTGTAAAAATGGTTGCAGTCGATCCATACATGCTGCGTATTTTGCATCTGCCGTTTTCTCTGCATCAAATTCTTCCCATAAATCTCGTATTCGGCTCCCCTGTTCTTCGGGAAGATGGGCAAAAAGCTTATCGGCCGCCTCTTTCTCCCGTTCTTCTTTTCCGACGTTCCCCTCAACATCATACGCAAATGTGTCTCCCGCATATATTTCTACCAAATCATGCACCACACACATCTGCACCACACGCCCTATATCTACCGGCTCTTTTGCATACTCCGAAAAAAGCATTGCCATAACCGCGATATGCCATGAATGTTCTGCATCATTTTCACGACGGCTCATATCGATCAACATAGTCCGTCGAAGAATTGCCGTCATTTTATCGATTTCGGCGGTAAAAAGTAATTGCTGATTCAGTCGATCATTCTCTGTTTCTAGAAAATCCAAACATTTTTCAAATTCCTTCATTGTAAATCTCCATCCATTCCAGGCTTTAGTTCCGTCTGCCTTAGTTTTCGTGTTTGTTTTGCATCACTCATGAAATAATTGATCACTGCCAATGACATAATTCCTGTTGCGATAAATTTTGTTCAGAGAGTATATGTATTATAGCACATTATGCGACAGCTATGTAAACAGATTGCAATACTCTATTCCTCTTTCCCGTTGATTTCCGTTACAATTATGTGGTGACAAATAATAGCAATATTAAATAGATAATATTTTATCTAAATATGCATAAATATCTTGAAATTAGATAAAATATTATCTATAATAAATATGGAGAATCTTATCAGGAGGCGTATAAAATGAAAAACTATATATGGGAAACTCCGGAAGAAATAAACCAAACAATAGCAGCAAATGCCAAAAGAATCCGAAAGC
>CAJOMI010000124.1 GCA_905235545.1 uncultured Lachnospiraceae bacterium
CTGGTTGATGGACTGCCGCAGTTCACGTATCCCTTCATTGGAAAGTGTTCTCGCCTGCCAAAGATACTCCTCAACCTTCTCCGTCTCCTGTTTCTTTGCGGACACAGATGCCAGCTTCATGTAGGATTGAATCATCGTAAGCGTATGGCCTGCCGTGTCATGTACCTGCTGGGCAATCCGGTTTCTCTCCTTTTCGAGAGCAAGCCGTTCATTGGTCGCTGCGAGTTCTCTTGTCTGCTGCATCATCTCATAATATCTACTGATATCACTTACCATATATACAACCATTTTTTCTTTTTTTTGTTTCTTCCCAAAAATTTGAAACGGACTCATTCATCTGCACCTGAAGATACCGATTCTCCTCATCGAGATAAACATTATTTTCCTGTTCCCAAAATGGTATCTGTTTTAGTCTCTTTCCAACTTCACTTTGGGTAAGATCTCCATCCTGCTCAATCGTCAGCAGTTGAAAAAAACTCTCATTGGAATATGTACATTCCCCTCTCGGGTTAAAGATTGCCACACCCTGTTCCATGCCGGATAAAATCACATCAAACGCTGTGATATTGACCTCTAAAAAGCGATACCGGATCGTAGCGAACAAGACCAGAATGCCCGATATTCCAAATCCAAGCGGTGTGATATCAAAGGATGGTTTCACCACCCCTGTCAGGTAGATTGCATTGAGCAAAACCGGAACACAGGCTGATGCTATGATCAACTGTCTGGCACGCTTATTTTCTTCTTTCAGCCTATGATAAAGCAGAAAAGACCCCCATACGACAAAAAGATATGTAGCTGCCACATTGGTATTGAAGAAAATACCATGCTTGATCTCATCCCTCGAAAAGGTCGTATAGTAGTGAAAATGCCACGGATTTGTCAAAAACACAAGATAATGGATTCCCGATACCGCGCCGGGAATCCAATGCCAACGTAAGGATTTTTTTCTGTCGGTATAAGCCTCTGCAAAATAATACCAGGCGGAACCGATGAAACAGACCCCGATATTCCCCAACTGATAGGAGAATCTTAACTCTCCGTCTGTCGTGGACAATAAGATCAAAATCTGGGAAACACACCAGAGAGCAACCAGTCCCTGACATACAAAATACATTCTGTTATATTCTGCTTTTTTCCCTTTTAGGAGCAGTACCGTCATACTGACGATGACCGCTCCCATTACCAACATATATGCGATTCCTAATATAAATGTCACGTTCTATTTCTCTCCTTACAGATCGCCAAAACGATCAGTCCAACACCTGCCACGAACAGGTATATCCACCATGCAATACTGAGCCAGAAGCTTCTTGTCATATAGAATACGATCAGGGTAAGCGTTATCGCTGCCGCAATCGCATATTGTTTGTTGCCCTTGATGCCTGCTACCGCCAACATAACGACCGCGATCACACCAAGATAAAGTACACTGAACAATTCCTGGCTAATGCAGGCATTGTAAAGCAGGATAAACAACAACATACAAGTAAACGCAAACTGTATCAATTCGACATCATTTATTTTATCATACCAAATACGTCCGAAAAGAACAATGCCAATTCCCAGAAATGCACAAATAATTTCAACTGCGTGGTTCCATTCCGGTCCCTGCAGGATCACGCCCATCTCCAACAATGCAAGTGCGGCCGTTGTTCCCACCTTTCCTTCAAACACATCATCATCTATAATCGCATTAACACTCAGGCAAAGCAACGCAATCGATGTAAAAAGAAGAAGCACATTAATTCCATCAAATAACATGGAAAGATAAATCAGGATTCCCAAAAGAGCGTGCAACCCCGCCATCGGCAAGAGAGACTCTTTCCTGTCATAGGAATTCCTTGTTCTCAGCATATATCCAACCAATGCTACTGCAGATACCGGCAGGAACGGATATTTTCCAACCAGATTCACGTCCGTTATCCAAAGAAGAAGGAAACTGATCATTGCCATGATCGGAGTTGCAATCAGATTGATTGCAAGCATTTCATCCCGCTGCATGAAAATCATAACAGCAAGATTGATCACAAATGCTATAAAGATCACACACGCAGATTCCTTTGTGAAATGCAGCCATGTATTTGCTTCGACCACCATTTCAAATACCAGCCAGATAATGCTTAAACTGTTTAACACTCTTAAAAAAGACGCTTCGCTTCCCTTATAGCCGACCGCTGTGATCACGATCAGCGGAATCACCAGAAGTACACGGACGCCCGGCAGCATTGTATCTGCAAGTCCATAGACTAAAATTAATCCCATGCAATAAAAGAGTACGCGGATCAAATAATTTGTCAGTATCGTGACGCCCAATGTGGATTGCTGTCTCTGTGTCAAACGCATACGACATTCTGCAATCGAGTAAGCCATAATTTGCACTGCAAAAAGAAGAAGAAAAATCTGCACTTTCCATTGAAATACATACGCTGCGCAGGCGAAAATGCTATCGATCAGGAAAGATGTCACACAAAGATCAAAGCATTTTTTTCTCTTCCACATCCGGACTCCCACTACCGCCACCATTGCCAGATGGGAAACCATCAGTTTTGCTGCATTAAAACGTAATTCGTCAACTCCGATGCCGAGCCCGCCTGCCAGAGAAATCACGGAATACCCGAGAAATGCTGTTCCCAGATAAAAAAGTGCCGGCTCTGTCTTTTTCAAATTCTCTTTCCCGGATACGACATACGCTCCGCCGAAACAGCATCCTGACGTCACGAGCAAAAGCATCTGTTTTGCCGTTTCCGGCAGATAATGCCACGCCGTTCTCACAAAAATACCACCTGCCACCAAAACAAAAAGAACACCGATCACCATCATGATCATAGACCCATGATTCTCTCTTTTCATATTTAACACCTCTTTCTCTTATTTCACAGGGAAACGATATTTTTGTGTATGATCTAATTCGTTTCTTCTGTGATTTACTGATCTCTTTGATGACTTCATTATAGAGAAAGATCAGAGATTCCGTCAGATGTCATTTGTCACAACTTGCAAAAAAAGAAAGTGACATTTGTCACTCTCGACTCCTGTCACCTTCTTACTCTGTTTTATGGAATTGTGCCGTTTCAGGATCAGATCGCAACTCTCATCGGCAATTAAAGCAGCATCGTCAGACCGCCATCCACAAAGATAGTCTGACCGGTACAATAGCTGCACGCATCACTTGCGAAATAGAGCAGAATACCATCCAGATCTCCATCCTCGCCAAATCGCTTCATCGGAACTCTTTGCAATGAGCTCTGACCAAACGGAGTAGATAACGTATCATGTGTCAATTCCGTGTCAAATACACCCGGTGCTATTGCATTTACCGTAACATTATATGGAGCCAGATCCGCAGCCAGTCCTCTTGTGAAATTGACAACCGCTCCCTTTGACGCATAGTATGCGATATTGCCCTCGGATGCAAACCGTCCACCGATGGAAGCTGTGTTGATCACCTTGCCGTAATTCTGTTCCTTCATCAGTTTACCAACTTCTCTGCTCATTAAGAACATACCCCGGATATTGGTATCCATGGTCTTGTCCCAGTCCTCTGTCGAATACGTAAAGAAATCATTAAAGATATCGATTCCCGCATTGTTACAAAGAATGTCGATTCTCCCAAACTCTTTTTTGACCGTTTCCACACAGGTTATGATACTCTCTTCACTGGTCACATCGCATGCCACCGGAACACATTTGACTCCAAACGCTTCCACTTCTGCTTTCAGTTCTTCCAACCGCTCCACTCTTCTTGCTGCAATTGCGACATTCGCCCCTTGCTCTGCAAGTGCTTTTGCAAACTGTCTTCCAATTCCGGAAGACGCTCCGACTACCAATGCATATTTTCCCGTTACATCAAATAAATTCTTCATAAGGCTCCTTTCTGCTATGCTTTTGCTATTATAGATGATTGCGAAACTCCAATCTACAACTTTTTAATTGTGCATTTGTGCAAGCACAAGCACATTTTTACCTTTTGACCTTGGCATCATATTATATAGTTTCATCGCAGACACATTTTCATTTCGCACCTGCCTTATTATATATGAATTATCGCAAAATAACAATGAGTTTATGAAGTAATGATGTATTTTATTAAATACGCAGCAATTTTTCCACATTGCCATGCGCTATTTTCTCTTTTTCCTCTTCCGTCAGATTGAAATTCTCAAGGAAACTGCGAATAGTTTCCTTCTTTCGATACGGATAGTCCTCGCCCCATGTGATATGATCCGCACCGAAGGTTTCCAGACAATACCGGAACTGTTCTTCATACAACATACCCGACGGATTTACATAGATATTTTCCTTAAAATAATCACTGATCTTCTTCTTTAATCCTGTTATTTCCTGCGGGATTTCATCTGTCCGATACATATAGAAGGATACCAGTTCGCCCCAGTGACCGATCATGATCTTTAATTGCGGCAGCCGGTCAAATACTCCGGCAAACATCATTCTGAGAACCTGCATTCCCACATCATAGTGCCATCCTACACCGAAGCGTGAAAGCAACGCTGTTGTTCTCGGATCCCAATTTCCCTTGTAATATCGGTCCGTGATCACCGGGCTGACAATTCCCGGATGGAGATAGATCGGAACATCCAGTTCCTGAGCTTTTTCAAAGATGGGGAAATAGTGCTCGTCATCATACGGAAGATCATGATAATGCCCGGAGAGCATTGCTCCGACAAAACCAAGTTCCTTTACACAACGCTCCAGCTCTCTTGCCGCTTCCTTGCCGTCTCCGAGCGGAAGATGTGCAAAGAGATAAAACCGCCCCGGATAAGCGGCTGCCTTTTCAGCCATTTCGTTATTGACATCCCGACAGAGCTCCACCGAATATTCCGGTTCCATCGTCGCAGGAAGTCCACTTGCATAACTGACAATCTGCGCATCGATTCCATGGGCATCCATGTATGCGATTCTCTCTGCCCCTAACTCATCAACCCCCTGTGCGGGATCGCCGGGAGTCCGAATAGACTTTTTCTCCTCCTCTGTTCCGTATTGCTCATATATGGTTCTGATTTTTTCATTGACCGCCTTTGAATTATAATGTTCTTCCACTGTGATCAGTCGTTTCATATATCATTGCCTCCTTCACATTCTTCCTTTATTTTACATATAGTGCCACCCGGAATGTCACGTTCGG
The DNA here is from genome assembly GCA_905235545.1 of uncultured Lachnospiraceae bacterium. Lineage (GTDB taxonomy): Bacteria > Bacillota > Clostridia > Lachnospirales > Lachnospiraceae > CAG-590. The sequence continues at coordinate 5,147 of CAJOMI010000124.1, forward strand.
ATGATGATCATTTCCCGGCAAAGGATCACGCAAAGCCGCCGGAAAACTGTCACCGGGGCAATCACCGCCCATCAGGTTATAGCCGCCGCCACGCATGACATAATTGCCACCGCCATTTCTCTCCTGCGTCCATTCCCAGTT
>CAJOMI010000125.1 GCA_905235545.1 uncultured Lachnospiraceae bacterium
GGGAGCAAATGAGGCACCACCGGCAATCATTTCCGTATATTTGGGCGAGCAGTTGGATGACGTGTTAAAACAGCTTGATACAACCGGTGAGGCAACCAGCTCTCTACAGGGTAAGACTTATGAGTCCGGTGTATCCACACTTCCGAATTTCATGCAGGATGCAACCGATCGTAACCGTACATCACCGTTTGCATTTACCGGTAACAAGTTTGAGTTCCGTATGGTTGGTTCGACACAGTCCATCGCTACACCAAACATCATCCTGAATACGATTGTCGCAGACGCACTCTGTGAGATCGCAGATGAGTTGGAGCAGGCAGATAACTTTGATATGGCAGTTCATGACAAGATCAAAGAGCTGATCGCAAAACATAAGAGAATTATCTTTAACGGAGACGGATATTCTGAGGAATGGGTGAAAGAGGCAGAGAGAAGAGGTCTCCCGAATATCAAGTGTCTGGTTGATGCGGTTGCTGCTTATGAGGATGAAGACAATATCGCAATGTTCGAGAAGTTTGGTGTCTTAAGCAAAGCAGAACTGGAATCCCGTGCAGAGATTTACTATGAGAACTATGCAAAGCAGATCAATATTGAGGCAAAGACAATGCTTGATATGGCAAAGAAAGAGATCGTTCCGTCTGTCATGAAATATGCGGCAGATCTTGCAAAGGGTGTGAATGATCTGAAAGCAATCGGTGTTGACACTTCCGTTCAGGAGGAGATTTTGAAAGATATCGCTGTTGAACTCAAGAAATTGAAGGCAGCGATCGCAATATTAGACGAGCTGGATGAAAAGGCACTTTCATTGGAAAATGATATGAAGAAAGCTGCAAGATGCTTCCATGATGAGGTATTTGCGGCAATGGCAGAATTGAGAGAGCCGGCTGATAAGCTTGAGGAATTGGTGGATAAGAGTTATTGGCCATTCCCGCAGTATGAAGACATTCTGTTTTATGTATAATCGCAAATTTTCGGATAGCATTTTGCATTTACCGCGAGATACATATCATCAAAATTCAAATATAGTCAGGACCCTTCAGAGGGTCTTGCACAATGAAACAGAAACAAAAAGCGGTTCGGAGGATATCCCTCCGAGCCGCTTCTTAATGTACCGGATATTCAAATACATATCTTTCATACGCATTGATCACAATCGTCTGGTCCTGATATATGCATTTCCGCTCCTGTTTCCAGTTATAATTCATGTGAACATGACCGTGCAGAAAATATCCGGGCTTGTACTTATCCAGTAAATCCCGAAAACATTGAAATCCCATGTGGGGAAGATCCGTTCCGTCGTTCAAATCCTTTGCCGGAGAGTGTGTTACCAATATATCAAATCCCCTGTGCCGCAGCAGCTTCATTTTCAGTTTACGGATTCGTGAGCGCATTTCTCTTTCGGTATATTGGTAGGATCCGTAATTATAACGCTGGGATCCACCAAGACCGAGAATTCGAACGCCCTTGTAGACATAGATATCATCCTCGATACAGATACATCCCTCGGGCGGGTTCCGGTCGTAGGAAGTATCGTGGTTGCCATGTACGTATAAGACCGGCGCCTTTGAAAAGGTTGCCAAAAAAGACAGATACTGAGCCTTCAGATCCCCGCAGGATATGATCAGGTCAATGTCGTCCAGTTTACTCTGTTCAAAATAGTCCCATAGATATTTGGACTCTTCATCTGCAAGTACAAGTATTTTCATAGAAGCGAGGTACCTCCTTTTTCGGTAGATATGCTTAGCCCTCGCAATTGAACAACAGGTTTTGCTTCATCATACAAGTCATCAATTTTTGGAATATCACCGATCACATTTTCATTTAACCAGTCCATCGTGATAATGGCTTCCGGTTCTAAGTCTTCGCCGTCTCTGCAATGCCGGATATTCAACTGATCGTACAGAGGACCGGAAAATGGATGAAAGTCTCCGTTGGAAATGGAATACTTCATCAGGTTGACCAGTTTGGCGGTCTCAACCGGAAGGTTGTTCGAGCAGATCACATCGATTACGCCTGCGGATAATCCCCACCAATAATTCAGGGCCTTGCTGTCACCGGTTTCCTCTACCTCCCAGGAACCACGCTCGATCGTGTTGATCAGTTCTTCGTAGAAAGCACCCCAATGATAGATGGACATGGCAAGATTTTTCTTGGAATCTTTCTTTTCCGCATACAGTCCAAACTGCCGGTCATTGCTTTGCGGTGTGATCATTTCCTGAGCGGAAATATAGGTGATGTTTTCTTTTTTGAAATAATCATCGATATCAAAATCCTTTTGGCTGGACCATGCAAGATATACTTTCGCTCTCGGGTTTACCATTTTGGCACCAATGGCAAAGGCATTGATGTTGGCGATGGTTCCGTAAATCGGATAATCGGCGACATAACCGATCTTGTTGTTGGAACACATTGCACCGGCAATCATACCGGTCAGGAATTTGGCTTCGTACATACGGGTGTAATAAGTACGAACCGAGTTGTGGGAGGAGTTGAGTGCGCAGTTCAGTATTTTTACATTCGGATATGAGGTAGCCGCTTTGATGCTTGCCTTGATCAGATTCGGTGTGACGGTAAATATGATATCGTTGTCATCCTGACATAACTGTTCTAATAAGTCCTCTGCGCCTTTATCCGTATCCGGTGTTATATAATAATTGGTGATGATCTCATCCTCCATCACTTCCTCGAGATGCAATCGGCCAAGTTCGTGTCCGTAAATCCAGTCTGAAACGGAAGGATCCTTATCATAGACAAAGGCAACTTTATTCTTTTTCGTCGGTTTGATGATGTTTAATACGGAATCCATAATCTTTGTCTTTGTTTCTTCCGTCGGGTCCATCAAAAGTTCTACCGAGTTATCTTCTCCGAGCAGTGTGATCTCTGACCAGATTTTTTCCAGATTTTCTTTGATCTCATAGCTTAACATTTCCTTTGCCTGCGCATATGGGTATAGGGAAAGGAAGAAAAGAAGGGTATCTGCGCCGGTGATGTTATGTAGCTTCAATCCACCTAAGTCCTCGAAGGCTTTGTTATATGAGAGGAAAAAGGAAGAGAAATCTTTGCATTCATCTTCGCTCCACATCTCATCGGGCTTTTTCCCAACCGTAAGAATCAGTTTCTGATAGCTTCCAAGATTGGAAAAATGCAGATAAGTGATCTTTGTCAATTTATAGAAGTCCAAATATTCATAGTAAAGGCGATTTTCGTAAGTGTTGGTCCGGGTCGGGATTTTTCTCGTCACATCAGCCAGAACATAGGGAGCATCCAAAAATTTGAGTACACTGACGCGTTTATTCCCCTCTACCACATAATACCGATTCATGTATTCATAGACTTTAATCGCATCGTGAATGCCTTCCTCCACCTGAGCGTCAATCAGATAAGACCATTTGGCGGAAAATTCACTTCCGTAATTCAGGATTGGCATGAAATTGGATGCAAATGCCTGTGTACGACCGAACGTGCTTGTGCCAACCACCTGGTCCAGAGGAATGTTCATGATTCCAAGATACACTTCACTGTCGACCGATTCATGGGATAAAATCTCATCCAAAACCGGCAGATAGGGATTCTGTCCTTTTGAGGAAGCAGCCTTGAAGACTTTCATTCCGAGTTTCTGTGCTTTTATATAATCATCATATGCCATGTATATCACAACCTTTCTATATTATTATTAACGAAATCATAATAGCATATTTTGAAATATCTGTAAATCAGACTACGTGACAACACAAAACAGACACAAATATCTGTTACATTATAAAGATGGATATTTTTATGTAGTCTGGAAATGACAGAGAGGAACTTTATTTGAAGAATTTATATATAGCGGAGAAACCGAGTGTGGCCAGAGAATTTGCCAAGGCACTCAAGGTAAATGGAGGCAGCAAGGACGGTTATATCGAGTCGGAGGATTCGATTGTGACGTGGTGCGTGGGACATCTGGTTACGATGAGTTATCCGGAGGAGTATGATCCGGCACTGAAGAAATGGAGTGTGGAAACGCTTCCTTTTTTGCCGGAGACATTTCGTTATGAAGTGATTGACGGAGTGTCGAAACAGTTTAATATTGTAAAGGGTCTGCTGAACAGGGAGGATGTCTCCTGTATCTATGTCTGTACAGACTCCGGACGGGAGGGAGAATACATATACCGGTTGGTGGATCAGATGGCGGAGGTGCCGGATACAAAAGAAAAGCGAAGAGTCTGGATCGACTCGCAGACGGAGGAGGAGATTCTTCGGGGAATCCGTGAAGCAAAGGATCTGCATGAGTATGACAATCTGAGCGCATCCGCATATTTGCGGGCAAAGGAAGATTATCTGATGGGAATCAATTTTTCCAGAGCTCTGACACTCAAATACAGCTACACCGTGAAGAACTATCTGGGAAAGGACCGGTGTGTCATTTCCGTCGGCCGCGTCATGACCTGTGTGCTTGGCATGATCGTCCGGAGAGAACGGGAGATCCGTGAATTCGTAAAGACACCGTTTTACCGGGTGATCGGCAATGTGGAACTGGCAGACGGAACCTTTGAGGCAGAGTGGAAAGCGGTAGAGGGAAGCAAATATTTTGAAACGCCGCTTCTCTACAAAGAAAACGGCTTCAAGGAAGAAAAAGACGCGAGAGCTCTGATCGAAGAGTTGTCACATCCGGAACCGATGACCGCATTGATCGAGAAGGTGGAAAAGAAAAAGGAGAACAAGAACGCTCCCCTTTTATACAATCTGGCGGAACTGCAAAATGATTGTTCCCGCTTGTTTAAGATCAGTCCGGATGAGACATTGAAGATCGTACAGGAACTCTATGAGAAGAAAATGGTAACCTATCCGAGAACGGATGCCAGGGTGTTGTCCACTGCGGTCAGCAAAGAGATCTATAAGAATATTTCCGGTCTGAAAAATATCCCGTCCATGCGGGCATACGCGGAGCAGATTTTGGAAACCGGCAGCTACAAGGGAATCGCAAAGACAAGATACGTCAATGACAAACAGATTACGGATCACTATGCGATCATTCCCACCGGACAGGGACTTTCCGCATTCAACAGTACGATACCGCAAAGAAAGTATACGAAGTGATCGTGCGACGGTTTTTAAGTATCTTTTATCCGCCGGCTGTGTATCAGAAGCTGGGCTTGACGCTGAATCGAAACGGAGAGAGACTGTTTGCGAACTTTAAGGTACTGGCGGAGCCGGGTTATCTGCCGCTTACCGTGTATTCTTTTGGCAAACAGAAAGAGGATGAGGATAGCAAATATTCCGGAGAGATGGTACAGGTTGCGATGCAGTTGAAAAAGGGAATGCAGCTTACCATTCAAAGCCTGGATGTGAAGGAGGGCGAGACCTCACCGCCGAAGCGGTACACGTCCGGAACCCTGATCCTTGCGATGGAGAATGCCGGTCAGTTGATCGAGGATGAAGAACTCAGAGCGCAGATCAAGGGAAGTGGAATCGGCACATCCGCAACGCGGGCGGAGATCATTAAAAAGCTGGTGAATAATAAATATCTGGATCTGAATAAAAAGACACAGATCATTACACCGACTCTGATGGGAGAGATGATTCATGATGTGGTTGCATTTTCCATCCGATCGCTGCTCAATCCGGATCTGACAGCAAGCTGGGAAAAAGGACTTTCCTATGTGGCGGAAGGGACAATCTCGGAAGAGGAATATATGCAGAAATTAGAGACGTTTATCCGACAGCGGACAGATGCGGTCAAGGGATTGAACAATCAGTATCAGCTAAAGGCATATTTTGACCATGCATCACAGTTTTATAAGAAACCGGCAAGGACAAAAAGCCGTGCTGCACGGGGTACAAAATGATCATGCCCCGAACATAACCGGTTGACGGGATAGGAAGAAAGAAGGAGAAAATGAGAATCGAACTGGAAGACATGAAAAAAACGGAGAATCCGGAAGAAAATGAACAGAAGGATTCTTCTGAAAAAAATGTCTGTCCGGAAAAGAAAAACTGGCATTAGAGCGCCAAAAACTCAGTGAGATGAATTTTAAACAAAAAATAGTATATATAATGGACTATTACAAGTTTGTCTTTTTAATCATCCTTATCATTGGTATTATAATCTATATGGGAAGGGTGATATACAAGAATAAACAGATGGAGACTATTCTGTATGTGGCGGTCGTGGATGTCGGGGTGGATTTTGATAACCGATTGGACGATCTGGAGACGGAACTGGATCAATATTATGGAATTGAGGATGAACCGAATAAACAGGTGTTGTTGGATGTGGGCGCACTTTCCGGTGATAGTATTGCGGCAAGTGCAAAGATGACCATTCTAATGAACCCCGATGTTTCGGATGTAGTGATCTGTGACAAAGCCACATATGATTACTATAAGGATATAGATATATATGCAGACTGGAAAGATGTTTTGGGAAGTGATTATGATGCTTATCAACAGTATATAGAAGATGATCAGTTGCTGAATCTTGCAGCGAGCAAAAAATGGAAGGATTATAATCTGGTTCTGTATGATCCTGCTTACATGGTTGCCCTAAAGGGAGCAAAGCATGAGGAGGAGACGAAGAAACTTGCGGAATTCTTCCTGAACGAATAGAAAACGATGGGATCGCTGTTCAAAATATGTAACTATTCAGAGCCTATGTCATTAACTTAAGCCGGACGTTGCCGGATATGCTATATGTTTTCCATTTCGGGCACACTTGCGTTTCGTTGCAAACGTAGCGGTGCTAAATTCACCGTCCCCGGACGGCTCATTAAGAACCGACGTTTGCAAATAGCCCTACATGGTAAAACATATAGCATATCCGACAACTGTGTATTGGCGATTCTTTAACTTAAAGACATGATGTTGGGGTCAAAAGGTATTTTGCCCCCCAACTGATGCCTACGCACGACTACATTGCTACGCAATTCTCGTCGTGCTAAAAACATTCGCAATCCG